>JAEDGE010000284.1 GCA_016297675.1 Oscillospiraceae bacterium | reverse complement strand
CCTTCCAGTCGATGAATGCGTAGTTTGCCATCTGGTTAATCTTCGCATCAGAGTAGAATCAGTGGTGGTTGACAATGTATCGCGCTTGTTTTGGATACGCGGTTTGTCTTTTTTCAAGCCTTTTCTTCTTCATGACCCCATGCAATTTCTCGTAAAAATGCTTTTAACAACAAGTACCCATGACCGATATCATCCATCTTACTATATTCCAATGGCGAATGGCTGATTCCACCGACGCTTGGAACAAAAATCATATTTGTCTTTATATTTTGTGCTACCATCTCGGCGTCATGACCGGCACCGCTGTGCATTTTTCGATAGGACAGATGCAGCTTTTTTGCAGCTTCTTCTAATAGCCTCAGCCCATCCTCATCCATCTGTGCCGGAGCATTCGGTGCCGCAAATTCCAAGGTGTAATGGAACCCATCCTGCTGCTGCAGATTTTTGATTCTCATCCGTGCTTCCTGCAGTATAGCGGGAGATGTCGAACGAATATCAAAAGACAGGCTGACGGAACCGGGAATGACATTGCTCTTATTCGGAAACACTTGAATTTCTCCAAACGTACAAGTGACCGCTTCGTTGTAGGCCATGGCCCATTGATTCATTTCTGTGATGAACTGTGCGGCTCTCGTCACCGGGTCTTTTCGCAGATGCATCGGTGTCGTGCCTGCATGGTTTTGATGTCCGTCAATTGTGATTTTACCAATCAAAAGCCCCACAATCGAGGTGACCAGGCCGACTTGCTCTCCGCTCTGCTCCAACACACCGCCCTGTTCAATATGCAATTCGATAAAGCGTTCAACCTTCTGCATTTGCAGTGATTTTTGCGCTCTTTTTCCGGAAAATCCCGCATGCTGGATTGCCTCTGTCAGCGTGATTCCATTCGCATCCCGTTCCAGCAGAATGTCATCCGATAATTGCCCAACGAAATAGCGGCTGCCCAAATATCCGGAGAGGAATCTACTGCCTTCTTCTTCACAGAATGCGACAACCTCCACACTCTTTTTCGGTTTACCGAATTCCTCGTAAAGTGCCCCTGCGGCAGCAATCGCACAAATTATACCCAAGGCGCCATCGTACTTCCCGCCGTTCTTTACAGTGTCTCGATGAGAACCTGTTAAGACGATTTTATCCTGCTCTCCTTCTATTTTTCCGAAGAGATTGCCAATATCATCGTAAAATACTTCTAAATTTTTTCCCCGCATCCACTGCTCCAAAAGTTTCAGTGCTTTATGATCCTCCTCTGTGTAGGTCGCTCTCCAATGCAGACTTCCCATTTTTCCGGTTTCATGAAGAGAATCCAATGCATTTTCTATCCATGTCAGCGCTTCATCATACATGATTTACCTCCTCCACAATCCGTTAAAGACTGTATCCCACTCCAGAGAACATTGGCCGTTCTGAAATTGTCTGTGCGACACCGATGGTGAATGAATCGACAGTCGCGGACGCGAAGCCCACACCGACAGGTACTATGGATATCGCCACACCGATTATGGCATCATATCCCAAAGTCATGGCAACTGCGACGAAGATTGGAATAAATGCGATACTTTCTTCATAGGGCATTGTCCCCGTAGCCCCCCACACCGCAGGGATTACCATAGGTTACAACTTCTCATTTCTAATTGTTCTATAGATTCAAAGCATCTTAAGAATTTGCAAAAAAATTGCTTCCTTTGAGCAAATTGATCGGTTGTAGTATAACACAACAAGTACAAAAGTAAAAGTTTAATTCCTAGAGCGAAGTCAAACGCTGCTGACCGTCAATGATTGCCTGGGCCGGAAAGAGGCTGGGCGGCGGTCAGTTTTCATAAATGCACCCCCTTACAAAGTTTGCACCCCCTTTGAGCCAAAATGCACCCCCTAAAACAGCGATGCCCCCCTAAACCTATATGGTGGTGCATTTGTATCAAAATTAGGGTTATTTGCCATAAAAGAACGGTAATTTTGATAGAATTTCCGTTCTTTTCTTTTTGCCTGAAAACCCCTGATTTCAGGACTTCCGGCCTTTGGC
>JAEDGE010000283.1 GCA_016297675.1 Oscillospiraceae bacterium | reverse complement strand
ATAAACTGACAATCCCGTACCGCCTCCTGTGTGTCACAGAAAATTCCAACAATGACATAGCGGGGGAGTGATTCATCTGCATATTCCGATAAATCCAACACATAAGGCGTGTCATTCCGAAAGTAATGTCCTTTGATCCATGCCTGTCCTGTGCCGATTCGTACCTGAAATCCACCCACAGGAGAGATGGCAAAGCACTGCCCATAGGAATCCAGAATGCCGTCACAGATGAGACTGGACAAATAATTTGTAAAGTTTTCCGCTGTATACACCCGATCCAAATTTCGGGCATCAAAAAAACCGCAAGAAATTGCCATGGTTTACCCTCCTGAAAATGTCGGTGTCAAGTTTCTCCCGTTCTGATCGAAACTTTCAATCATGCCGGTCAGCCGTATTCGCTCCTGTGATAGTCCAAATCGAGCCTGTCGGACGGTCACATAATCTCCGACAAAGTAATCTTTCTGATATTGATACTGCAAACTGGACGCAGCAATGGTGGATTCACTGGATTCTGTCACAGGCAGCAGGTTTTCCCGTCCCAGTTCCTCCAGCATTTTTAAGTATTCACTTTCTGGAATGGGAACGGTTTCTCCGGCATCGTTCTGTGTTTCCTCAGAAAGGTCTCCGGCATCGACATAGACCTCATAGCGTTCCAGATGTTCCGGCTCTGGATCAGAGGAGCAGAACACCTGTTTTCGTGCCTCTCCCTCTCCCGCACCAAATGTATAAGCGGCATTTTGCTGTGCCGCACAATTTTTGTGATAGGAAAAGGTCAGAAGGTTATTATAGGTGTCGGAGAACACCACGTGCGGAACGGTGTCCTGCAAAATGCTTCTGTCCGTTCCTTCAGAAAGCGTGAACTGCATCTGAAAGACGCGGCTGTTTGGGTTCGTTTCCACCAATCGGATATTTGCTGTTCCCCCGACCAGTTCGCAGAGCTTGTAAACCCATTCCATCAGGTTGGCATAGCTGATTTGCAGATGGGTTTCCTTTTGCCAGCAGGCACCACTGATATCCCCGATTTGCAGTCCCGGCAGCAATCTTGCACCGCTTTGCAGACAGTTTTGCCGGATGGCTTCGGTGATAATTGCCCCATAGCTGGTCTGTTCTTTGATGTACAGGGTGGGATAAATAATCCGTCTGGACAGCAGACACATCAGAAATCGTCCGGTGACTGTCAGATAATCCCCATTTTCAACATCCGTGTCCAGCTGAACCGATTCAATCAGACCATAGTGTTCTTTGTCATCGCTGCGTCCAATCAGTCTTCCAGTTTGAAAAACAGACAGGTTCTGGGCGGTTGCAGCGATGTAAACTTCAAACTGTCCGCACTGGAAGTATTCAATATCCCATAATAAACTGGAGAACGCATCGCAGACCGCTTCCAAGGTAATCCGGACGTCTTCTCCAACCGCTTCCATTTGATAGATTTCAATGAGCAAGCTTACACCCCCAAAAACGCATCGGTATGGATAAAAGTAGCCGTCAGATAACTGGTATATCCAGAAGCACGAAGGGCAAATCGGCTTCTTCCCTCCCGCAGCATCAACCAAGTAGAGCCGGCAGAAAGACAGTTCATGATGTTGGAAGTGACGCCATTTCTGGTCAGTTGGATGGATTTTGCCCCTTGTTTTGTCGTAATGGTGATTTTATCACCGGGCTGCATATCCATGTTGAGTTGCAGATAGGCATCCGTGTCCACATCATAAACAACAGGGGAGCGGACGGCTGGATTCGGTACATTCTCGCCGGTTTCGGCTTCCAACAGAATGGTAAATCCGACTTCTTCGCCGGAATTGAAAATCGTAACCGCTTTGTCGGTGTTGTATTGTCCAAGCGGAAAGGGGTCATCGCTTTCCGGAAAGGGAAAATGAAATGCTCCTGTAATCATCTGGCTGGTTGCATAAATGGATTTCGTGCTGTACCAATAGGGATCCGGACAAATGATACTGATCTGTCCATTTGTCGGTTCTCCGAAATTTTTCACAATACAGTTTTCTACATAGCCCTCGGTGTAGACATCGATGCCGACGGTCTGATAATA
>JAEDGE010000070.1 GCA_016297675.1 Oscillospiraceae bacterium | reverse complement strand
TTTTTCTCATAAAGCAGTGCCACGAAACGCAAGCTCCTATTATTCTATCTAATTATTTAGTTTGTTTCATATACTTTATCATCATAACGGAACAATGTCAGAATCACTGTCAAATTCCCGTTCATGGTACGAATTTCATCAATAAACTGCTTTTGATCCACATTATTCTTCATTTCAATACTGTAAATCAACTCGAACAGCGAACCGAAATTGGTTGTCTTTACCCGACGCAATTTCCAACTGGTTGTATTTTTATTCAAGACTTCATCAAACAAACCAGTATAATTCATATCTTCTGGAATGGTGATCTTCAATGTCATACTGCTGGTCTTGCATTTTCCATAGCCGCAGAATTCCACCAGCAACAACACAGCTGCCACAATGATGTAGAAGAGGAAAATCAACCAAACATGACCGGCTCCCTCAATTCCGCAGATAACACCGGATGCCATTGCAAAGAAAACATATGTAATATCTTTTGGATCACCCGGAATGGTACGATACCGGCAAAGCGTGAAAACCCCTGCCAGACTCAATGCACTTGCCATAGAGTTAATCATACTTAACACAATAGCAACAATTGGCGGCAAAATTAAAAGCGTCATCACATAACTTTGAGAATAGCCACTCTTCCGATGCGTAATAATGTACAATAAACTAATGAGAAATCCCACCAGTACACCAAGCAAAAGGACAATCAAAATACTTTTTGCATCCGGCGTTGCAGTTGTCACATTGTTCATCAACGCTGCTGCATCTGCTGCGTTGGCATCCGCATTGGCTGCTGCAACCGACATTCCCATTCGTGATAACAATTCATTAAACATAAGATAAATTCCTCTTTTCTTCCTCTTTCTTCCCCGTCGTTGTATAAAGACGGTAGGCTGTTCCATATTTGGAGAAGCTCACTTTATAAATTCGCAGTGCTGCCAGCTGTTGTGCCAGCCACATCGGCATTGCACCACTGATTTTGACTTCCATCAAATGACTGGTTTCCGGTATTAGCAAGGTACCATAATCCCCGCTCCGGAGATTTAAGTTGGTACGCCGCTGCGTCAGCTGCCGGTCAAACGTCAAACGAAAGTTTTTGTCCGTTTTCCCAAAAAAAGCAGCTCGCTGATAACTAATGTATTGCTTGGGTACCAACGGATATCGACTGCAAAAGCAATCCAGTTCATCCAGAACCACACGACGAATATACTTCCCGTTGTCAGATGGATGCGTGCCTTTTTGCATATAAGCTTCTGCTTCTTCCAACGTCAGCGTAATCCGCCGCTTGTTTACAATTCCGCCGATTTTCTTTTTAATTTCCAGAAAGACCAAATCGTCTTCTTTCGCAGGTGACATATAACTTCGCAGCCGAATCTTCTCTTTATAATACGGCTTGGAAAGGGATGCACGGATCAGATAATCATCTGGTGTATCATAGTAGATATTATAGATTCCATAATCTTTTCCGCCAATACAGAATGGATCCGGATTCATATACTGTTCCAATTCTGGAAGCAACTTCCGATACTGCTCATCTGTCAATAAAAATTTAATTTCTTCCCGCTGAAAAATTTCAATTGCCATTCCATTCACCTCCCAACCTTCTCTACATAAATTGTAACATCCTTTTTGTTTATTATAGTGAATACAGCTTGAAATAATCTTAAAAATTTCTACGTTTCACATAAACATCAAAAAAATCCGCTGCTTCTCACATAAAATTCATGAAAAAAACTGTTGCTATTTGTTCCACAATTCGCTATAATAGAAAATTGAAAGCCACACGGTTTTCAAGTATAAAATGAATCAACAGAAAAGGAGTCTGATACAAAATGGCAGAATTGAAGTATGAAATTGTAGAACACCTCGGTGTCATTTCAGAAAATGCAAGAGGCTGGAGAAAGGAACTGAATCGGGTCAGCTGGAACGACAGAGACCCGAAATATGATATTCGGGACTGGGCACCGGAACACGCAAAGATGGGGAAAGGGATTACCCTCTCTGCTGATGAAATGGCAGAACTGAAGAACCTGCTGACGGACATCGACTTTGATTCCTTTGAATAAAAAAAGGAGCGTAACGATGCACTACATTCTTGCCTCCGCTTCTCCCCGCCGACAGGAACTATTTCATAAAATTACAGATGATTTCACTGTACAGCCGGCAGAAGTAGAAGAAACCATTCCGCCAGATGTGCTGCCGGAAGATGTTGCAGTCTATCTCTCCCACATCAAAGCAGATGCCGTTTCCAAAAACAATCCAAACGCCATTGTCATCGGCTGCGATACCGTTGTCCTATTGGAAGAGCAGGTACTCGGCAAACCGCATTCTCCGGAAGAGGCAAAAGCCATGCTGCAAGCCCTCTCCGGCAAAACCCATCAGGTGATCACGGGTACTACTGTCACAGACGGCAGCCGTACAGTCACTTTTTCCTCTGAAACAGCGGTGACATTTTATCCATTGTCGGAAGCGGAGATTGATGCCTATCTTGCAACAGGAGAACCGTTTGACAAAGCCGGTGCTTACGGCATTCAGGGCAAAGGTTCTCTGCTCATCCATAGCATACAGGGCGACTATTTTACGGTGATGGGACTGCCGGTTGCCAGATTATCACGGGTTTTGCGGCAATTTACGGAAAATTTTGAAAAGGAGAAAGCAACACCTCATGAATAAAAAAGACCTGCGGGAACTGCGAAAAAACTTCTCTGAAGCAAGCGACCTCTTTACCATGAATCATGTTGTAACGGCATTTGTGGATGCAGAAAAAAACATTCGCTGTCAGAACAGCCGTGCCTATCATGATATTCCGGAAGAGGAAACAGACTGTTACTGGAATACGCTAAAACGAGTACTCTCCGGCACACTCGGAAAGGGATTGCTGGAATACGCATTTCCCAATGCGGCGTATGAAGAAGGTGCCCCACAATTTTTGCTGCATCAGGCACTGAACAGCAAACTGGAAGAGGAAAGTGCAGTGGCACTCCTGCTGGATCAAATTGCAAATCAGATGGAGTATGTTTCCACATATGCTATCCTGTTGGCACACTGCACCTATACCGTTTTTAATAAAACAAAAAGCGATGACATCAATCCCTATGACAGTCTGGATTATTCATTCTTGGTAGCTGCCGTTTGTCCGGTAGAACTCCGCATTGACGGTCTAATTTACAATGAAGTGCAAAATGAAATTACCCGAAAGGAAGACTATGACCGCATTGTGGCAGAAGTGCCGTCAGACGGTTTTATTTACCCGACCTTCACCGGAAGAGGTCCAGATGTCAATCATGTGCTGTGTTATGCACGCAAACCAAAGGAAATCAATGTCAGCCTGATTGAACAAGTACTCGGCTGCACGTTTATCTGCACCGCACAAGAGGAAAAAGAGCAATTCCAGGCCATGATGCAGGAGATTGTTGGCGAGGAACTAAGCTATGAGACGATTACTGCCGTCAATCAACGGATTCAGGATATCGCAGAAGAGACCCAACTGGATGTGGATATGCCCGTCATTGATGACATTCAAATGCGGGATATTCTGCTGGATTCGGGCGTGAGTCAGGAAAAAGCAGAAGAAATGCAGAACGTTTATCGGGAAAAAGTACAGAACCATCCACTCTCTGCCTGCAATCTGGCAGAGAAAAAAACGGTCATCACTGCTCCCGGTATTACCGTACAAATTAAAAAAGATGCTACCAGCAGCGTCCATACGCAAAATATTGATGGACATCGTTATCTGATGATTGACTTAGATGATCCAAATATTGAAGTCAATGGGCTGGCAGTCCAGATTGCAGAAACCAATCTGCCACAGACAGAAGAAGCATTGCTGGAACGTCTTTCGGAAAAAGAAACTACGGAAGAAAAACTGGTGGAAGAAGTGATTCCGGAAACAGAAACACTTGCATCCGATACAGAAACCATCCAATCAGAATCCGAAACAGATGGATTACCGGATGAAACGCTGCCCTCTGAAGAAGATTTCTTACAGGCAGACACTGTTACAGATGACATCCCTGCTGACAGCATTCCCTTTTAAACAACTCTGCCGTCCTGCCCCGTCAAAATGACGGCAGGACGGTTTTTGTTTAAAACAGCTTATCCTCCTTTTTTCTTTTTTCCCCAACGGAATTCCATGGGAATCCAATCGGTTCAAATAATTTTTTTATAAGATGTACCACCGTATCTGGTTCATCCATGTGAATAATATAGTCATACCGTCCCTCAATGCTGCCAAAGGTAATGGTACGGCTGCATTGCAGTTTGGAACGCAGATAATCTATCATATTTTCTTTTTTCGCATTTCGGTTGTAAATCTTAATGTACGAGTAACCGGGATAATCTTCAGAGGCATAATGCAGGATTTTTAATTCTTTCTCATAGCCGGCTTTCTCTAATGCTGCATAAAATTGGTTGATACGTTTCGTTGTATCAATCATCATAATATAAATACAGGGTGTATTTTCCGGCAGTTCCATCGACAAATAGTTTCTGTAAGGACTGCTGTACATTTTATGGAAAATTTCTTTTTCTGCATCATTTTGTAATGCTTGATGGTAAATCATCAAAGTATCCTCCACAATCACATTGATAAAGCATTGGAATCCATGCTTGTGAATAAAGTCTGTGATTTTTTTGGTCGTTTGATACGAAATTACATATGATTTCAGATATTTTCTGGTATTGATGTCATATAGCACAGCCCCATCCATCGCAATCACGGGTAAATTCAGATGAATTTGCTTCAAAGGCTCTATGAGAGAAGCAGGCGTTCTTTGTGTAGAAATTGTAAAATTCAGACCGTCTTCCAGCATTTGATTCAGTTCAATAATACTGAAGTTGGAAAGTTTTTCACTGCCATTGAGCAATGTTTCATCCAATCCAGAAAGAAATAACAAATCATATCGTTTTTTATGCGGAAGATGAAACAGATTTACCAAAATACCAATCAGAATTCCAATCATGGTATCACTGAATCGCTCCCATACAAAGAAAAACGGATTGCCGTCTTCCACATGTAGTACCACAATACTGAGAAATACAACACAGGAAAAAAAGGAAGCATCCTTTCGATGGAAAAATACCGTAACATAAATGACGGGAATAATCATGAGAGAAATAATCAGGTACTGTAAAAATTGGTATTTCCCGTGAAACAAATAGAAAAACAATGGGATCACAATCAATCCAAAGGCAGCACCGATAAACGTCCCTACAGTTCTCTGCAAGGCATTTTTTAAGCTGCTATTGACATAAGGCTGAATGCACCAGAGTGCTGCAAGTTGGCTGTAAAAAACCACACCGGTTTCTCCTCGCAGAAGATAAACCATATAGCATAAGAACACTGCAACACTGGACTTCACAATTCGCATACCGATTGCAGGAAATTGTAATTTTTTTCGCTGCATAAGACCAACTCCTAACGATAGTAAATGATTTCTTCATTATTATAAAGAGATTCATTCTACTTGTCAACACTTGGCATTCATAAATCATGGAAATTCACTTTCCATTTTTCAAAGAACCTTGTCCAAATGTCTCATTTTCTCTGAAAAAGTCAAAAATCAGATTGACATTTTTCAAGAAATCCGTTACAATAGAAAAAGAACTATTTTTATTTTTTCATCAGAAAGGGGCATTCTATGAATATTGCAGTTGCACAGTCCGGCGGTCCGACTTGTGCTATCAATGCGTCTCTGGTCGGTGTTTTCAGCGAAGCACTGAAAGAACCCGCCATTGATGCCATTTTTGGCTCTATTAACGGCATTGAAGGCATGATTCACGACCATCTAATTGACCTCAAAACAATGATTCGCACCAATGCGGACATGGAAATGCTGCTTCAGACGCCATCCACTGTGCTCGGCTCCTGCCGCTATAAGCTCAAGGACTGGCACGACGACGAAACCGTCTATCAGAAAATTATAGAACGCTTTCAGCAGCGGCAAATCGGTGCATTTTTCTACATTGGCGGCAACGATTCCATGGATACTGTTATGAAACTTTCCGAATATGTCAAGGAAAAAGGTCTGGACACCAAAATCATCGGAATTCCTAAAACCATTGACAATGATCTTTGTATCACTGATCATACACCGGGTTTTGGTTCCGCTGCAAAATATGTAGCAACTACCATGCAGGAAATTATTCGAGACAGTTCTGTTTACAGTGCACCGTCTGTCACCATTGTAGAAATCATGGGACGAAATGCCGGCTGGTTAACCGCTTCCAGTGCTGTTCTTCATGCAAACGGAGAAACTGCACCGCATTTGATCTATGTGCCAGAATGTAAATTCTCTCTTCAGCAGTTCTTAGAAGATATCCGTCAAAAGATGGCAAAACATAAGGCGGTTATCATTGCTATTTCCGAAGGCGTGGAAGCAGCCGATGCAGCCACTTTTCAATCCGGTGTTACAGATGAATTCGGACACAAGTATCTTTCCGGTATCGGAAAATATCTGGAAGGCGTGGTGCGGGAACAAATTGGATGTAAGGTGCGTTCCATTGAGTTGAATGTCATGCAGCGTTGCTCCTCCCATCTCTGCTCGAAAACCGACATTGATGAAGCAGTACAAATTGGTGCTGCCGGTGTGCAAGCCGCTTTATCCGGCGAAACTGGTAAGGTGATGGTGTTCCAACGCCTTTCGGATCAGCCATATACAGTGGTCGTAACCTCTACAGAAGCTGCAAATATTGCCAATCGGGAACGTTTTCTGCCCTCTTCCTATATCAATGAGACGGGAAATAATATCACCGATGCTGCATTGCCATATTTCCTGCCGCTGATCCAAGGAGAATGCAACATGCGTATGCAAAACGGTCTGCCAGTACACTTCAAAATACAGGAATCTGTTTTAAAGTAATCTGAGCAAAAAGAAAAGGCTGTTATTTCCCATACTGTGCAGTACGGCATAACAACCACAAAAAAGAGATTCTCTTCCGGCTTGACAGATGATTTTATTTATGTTTCATCTGTCACCGGCAGTACTTCTTGAAAGACTGCATAAAATTTCATAGGAATAAACCGATCCATGTGACATTTTCCAAAGAACCACTTTTTATAGTCACATTCTTTGATAATATCCTCAAAAAACGCATGGATTTCCAAACGCTGCTGCACATCTACCCCTAAACAATCTTTTAAAGAAGCAGGCGGTTCATGGGTAATAATATAATCTACAGTTGCCTGATGCTGATTCAAATTGTGAATCGCACGCCGGATTTCATCATGTGTTGGCTGTTCCTGCCGCCACCAGTTTCCGGTATCTCTGCGGTATTCATAATCCTGACTATGACCACCGCCAAATGCAAAAAACGTTTGATTTTCAATGGTATAAATCTCTCCACGCTGCAAGTGAAAAATATTAGAGGCAATGCATCTTGCCACACCTCCACGCCAGCGTACCAGTTTATACTGTTGCAAAAGATCAAAATTTTCATGGCATCCATCTACAAAAGCAATCGTATACTTCTTCTCACTCAGCTTTTTCAACACTGCTTGTTCTTGTCTGGAATTGTCCCAGATAAAGCCAAAATCGCCGCATACCAGCAATACATCACCTGCACGCAGCTTACGAATTGCAGGGCTTTTTAATCGACTATAATCGCCATGCAAATCCCCTGTTACATAAACCATTTTTATGCGTCCCTCCTGTTGATTTCGGAACCGGCAGCAAATCGACCGGTCTTCTGATTCTATTCTATCATATTTCTCCGAAAAGGTAAATATCTTTCATCGGAATTTGTCGAAAAAATTTAGAAAAGCACTTACATGTGGCAATGCAATTTCAGAAAACAAAGTGCATTCTGTAATTGCATTACAATATGTTTTCTTCTGTTTTATTTTTTGAGTCAAATGGTGCTCGCTTTTAAGAATCCATATTCTATTTTATTGATAAGGAATGCAAATTATGAGAAAAACACAGCTATTTCTGCGGCGGCTTCTGCCGTTGCTTCTCACATTTTGTACCATGCTAGCTTGCTGTCGTCTTCCGGTGGATGCATTTGCATTTACGCCGCCATTCACCATACAAAGTGAATCGGGCATTATTTTAAATCTGGATACAAACACAGTCGTTTATGAAAAAAACGCTGATAAACAACAGATGCCGGCTCACCTCGCACAGATTGTCACAGCTTTGGTGGTTCTGGATCTCTGTAAAGATCTGGATGGTACAAAAATCACCATGAATCAAAATCCTATGTCCTATTTTTATGAATACAGTGATGTAGAAGATGTAAGATATGGAGATATCGTTACTGGAGATACTTTCACTGTCCGAGAATATTTATATGCTATGTTGCTTACCTCTTCTTGTGAAAGTGCGGAATTGTTAGCAGATTACTTCAGCGACGGAAATTCTGTACAGTTTGTAACAAAAATGAATGCCAAGGCAGCAGAAATTGGTTGTACTGGTACAAACTTTACCAATCCAACTGGTCTTTATGATGCCTACCAAATTACGACTGCACGGGATATGATGAAAATTGCACAATACGCTCTGCAAAACAAGACATTTAAAGAAATTGCTACAACAGAATCCTTTGTCCCAACTTCTATGAATGCAAATCATCCTGCTTCCTCTAGTCTGAAATGGGTACATAGCAATCCTATGATGGATGAAACCGACCACTATTATTACAAAGGTATCGCAGGCATTAAAACAGGAAATTTGAATGCATACGGCAGAAATATTGTTACGACTGCGACCAAAGGAGATATTTCCTATCTGATTGTCCTGTTAAAAGCACCTTTTGATGACGAAAACGGCAAACTGCAATATTATCACTTGGAAGATGCCACCAATTTGCTGAACTGGGCATTTTCTAATTTCACCTATGTCACACTGATTGAAGATGATGAAGAATTGGCAGAAGTCGAAGTGGACAGTGCAGAACGAACTGGTTATGTATTGGTACGCCCAGAAAAAGATTGTATTACACTTTGGTGTACAGATGTGGATGTTTCTGCGATTCAAAAGACGATTACCCTACAGGAAAACGTTCATGCTCCAGTGGAAAAAGGACAACAACTTGGAACATTGGAACTAAAATTTTCCGGAGAAGTAATCGCTACCATTCCATTGGTTGCTGTTAGTTCAGTAGAGCGATCCATTGTAAAACAAAATCTCAATGCTCTGAAGAAATTTCCGCACTCTTCTGTATTACGATATAGTCTTTTAATTGCTTGTATCATAACTGGCATTTATATTATTTGCTGTATCAATGCTACATATCAATGTCGTAAAAAAGCAAGAGAAGAAAGCTCTGTACACCTGATTCCCAAGGCAATCCGAATTGAAAATAATACACAGAAAAACTGGAAGCGGTCATCTGAACCAGTATTCTATCACCGTCCAGAAAACACTGGCGAAAAACAAAAATCCAGTACACCAAATGGAACTCGAAATTCCAATACCCGCACCACAACATCTCCCTCTGCAAAAACAATGCCAAAACGCAACGATATGCAATATACCAGAAAAAAATAGTCTGTTTTTCTGCCGTGCCGACTCTGCTGGTACGGCAGTTTATTTTCTCTACCTACACAGCTGATATTTCGCATTCTGCAAAAAAGTATTGACAACAAGCCCACTTTATGTTAAAATTTATTTTAAGATTTTTATGATAAAATATGCGGTATCTCCTTACCCATTCTGCTGCGATGCAGAATTTACGCAAATTATATACTGCCCTCTATTGCAAACAACATCGTTGTTTGCAATGCCGCCAAAAGCGGCTGCAAAGCCATAGGCTTTGCAAAGGCAGTATGAACGGCGGCTCTTGGTGGCAGAGCCACCACCGGCAATGAATTGCCGGTATTGCAAAATCGTAGATTTTGCAATAGAGCCTAGTGTACTGACATA
>JAEDGE010000282.1 GCA_016297675.1 Oscillospiraceae bacterium | reverse complement strand
CACAGACCAAAACCGTTGCTGCACTGACATCACTCCACTGCGCTCCGGTCTCATAGGACATGGCAAACATGGCAAGCCCCAATGACAGCGGCCGCTTCTCCACAGAGTCCGTCATGACAAGAGGCCAGAGGAAATTGTTCCATTGGAAGGATGCCGAGATCATTCCGAAGGAAATGTACGCCGGCTTCAGAAGCGGCACATAAACCTTCCATAAAATCTGAAACAGATTTGCACCGTCTGCCTTAGCTGCTTCTTCCAGCTCATAAGGAATCGTTTTAATTGTCTGCCGCACGATCATGGTTCCCATTGCGGATGCAAAAAAGGGAAGCATAATACCGATCCTGGTGTCCGTCAACCCCCACTTTGCAATCATAGAATAGTTGGGCAGAATCAACACCTCCGGTGCTATCATCATTTGAGATAAGAATAACACAAATAATGCTTTGGAGCCATAGAAGTCAATTCTTGCAAAGGCATAGCCGGCAAGGGTAATGAGCACGAATTGTACCAGCAGCACGCCGAGTACAATAAAAATAGTATTTCCATAGTACTTGTCAAAGGGGGCTGCTGCCATAACTCTCTTAAAATTATCAAGAACCGGAGCTGCCACTGCTGTCAGATCAAGTGCCAGCTCCTTTGGTATGAAGGCTGTACGGATCACCCAGATCAGCGGAATCATACAGATCATCAGAAGGGAAAGCATGACTACATAGATAAGCAGGGTTCCCCACTCCACGTGAATTCTTTTTCTTCTATTATCATAAGCCGGTATTGCTGCCGTTTGTCTGATATACATTCTTTTGTTCCTTTCCGAATTAATATTCCACCAGAGCTAATCATTGTAATATGCCTTTTTATCCTGTACAAAGAAACATACACTCGTGACGATCAAAAGGAGTGCCACCAATAGGACTGTCATTGCCGATGCCTTGCCGGTATCCCAATAATCAAAGCCTGTCTGATAAATATAAAAAAGCAGAACATTCGTTGCATTTCCCGGTCCGCCCTTGGTCATGATATAAAGATGATCCACCATTTTGTAAGCATTGGTCAGGGTGATGATCAGCACGTAAATTGTTGTCGGCTTCAGCATAGGCCATGTGATCCTTGAAAAGATCTGCACACTGCTTGCGCCATCAATCCTGGCTGCTTCAAATAATTCCCGTGAAATGCCGTGGAGCCCCGTCACATAAAACAGCATGATATAGCCTGCCTGTTTCCAGATCAGCATCACGATCAAAGCCCAGATTGCTGTCTTGCCATCTGCCAGGAACCGCCATTCCGGATTGATATAGCCAAGCAGTCCGTAAATCGGCGTATAGATAAACATCCAGATATTTGCCGCTGCGACCAGCGGAATAAAGGTTGGATAGGTAAAGCCCAGTCTTACAATTGCTTTCCCTTTTTTTACATGGTTTGCAAACAAAGCCATTGCCACTGCAAACCCGATACTGCATGGAACTGTAACCACTGCAATGAGGAGATTGTTAAAGAAGCACTCCCAGAAAACCTTATCCTGAAAAACTGCCGTATAGTTTTTTAATCCCGCAAATACCGGCTCCATAACAGCAAGATTATCTATATAAAAACTGCTTATGATACTCTTCATGATCGGATAGATTGTAAAAATTGAAAGAAAAACAAGTGATGGTGCCAAAAGCAGCCATCCCTTCGCTGTCCGTTTCCATTTATTTCTGATTTCCTTATGCAGCGCTTTTTCGTAGGCTGCTTCCTGCTCTGTGGCACAGAACATCTCTGTTGCAAGACGACTTGCATCCATATCTTTTTCCTGCACTTTCTGTTTCATTTTTCAAGTGCGGTGGCTTGCCAGCGCAAGCCACCGCACCTGTATTTTATGCTGTGATCAGTTTCTGTTTACTGATAATCCTTTAAAATATTTGTTGCTGTCTCCTGTGCAGTGTCTAGCGCCGCCTGCACCTCTGCCTGGTCTGTCATCACATAAGAAATTGCATCATCAATTGCTTTCTGTACTTCTGCCTGATTATAGGTGGAAAGCTCTGCATAGCCATACTCCAGCTGATCCCTTG
>JAEDGE010000281.1 GCA_016297675.1 Oscillospiraceae bacterium | reverse complement strand
TGAATTTTTTATGCAATACCGGGATGTTTTTTCCATTAACTTGAAATAAGGTCAAAAAGAAGCTACTATGATAAATATCAAGGAAAGGGGAAAGCAACAACATGAGAGAAAAACAAAAAAAGGCGAAGGAAGCGAATCTGGGGCAGGATCCCATTGGCGGACTTTTGTTTAAACTGGCGATGCCGGCGATTCTGGCACAGCTGATCAATGTGCTCTACAATATGGTGGACCGTATGTATATCGGTCATATCCCCAATGTGGGACCCAGTGCTCTGACCGGTGTTGGAGTTACCATGCCGGCCATCATGTGTATATCGGCATTTGCGGCACTGGTAAGTATGGGAGGAGCACCGAGAGCATCTATTATGATGGGAAAAGGGGAGCATAAAGAGGCAGAGAAGATTCTGGGGAACTGTACTGCCATGCTTTGCCTGGTGGCTGTGATTCTCACAACATTATTCCTGATTTTCGGAAAAGATATTCTGCTGATTTTTGGAGCCAGTGAAAATACCATCGAATATGCCTGGGCTTATATGCAGATTTATTCCTGTGGAACCATCTTTGTCCAGCTGGCATTGGGACTGAATGCATTTATCAATGCACAGGGATTTGCCAAAATCGGTATGTTGACGGTTGTGATCGGTGCAATCTGCAATATCATACTGGATCCGATTTTTATCTTCTTGTTAAATATGGGAGTTCGTGGTGCTGCACTGGCCACCATTATTTCTCAGGGAGTGTCCTGTGTATGGATTCTCAAATTCCTGATGGGTAATAAAAGTACGCTGCGTCTGCAGACCAAGTATATGCGGATTCAGCCTAAGGTTGTGATCCCATGTGTGGCACTGGGAGTGTCTCCGTTTATTATGCAGTTTACGGAGAGTATTTTGAACGTGTGCTTCAACACAAGCCTGTTAAAATACGGCGGTGACACAGCGGTCGGTGCCATGACGATTCTGGGAAGTGTCATGCAGTTTACTATGCTTCCGCTGCAGGGATTATCACAGGGAGCCCAGCCGATTGTCAGTTTCAATTATGGAGCCAACAATATCAAACGTGTAAAAAAAGCCTTCCGGCTGCTGCTGCTCTGTTCGCTGTCGTTCACAGTCATTATGTGGACGGTGTGTATGCTGTTTCCACAGCTGTTTATCGGAATCTTCACCAGTGACACACAGCTGGCGGAGTACACCAAATGGGCAATTCATATTTACATGGCAGCTACTTTGATTTTTGGTATACAGATTGCCTGTCAGCAGACATTTATTGCATTGGGCAATGCAAAAGTATCTGTATTTCTTGCCCTTCTTCGGAAAGTCATTCTGCTGATACCACTGATTTATATTCTGCCGAATTTCTTTGATGATAAAACTATGGCAGTATTCTTGGCAGAGCCGGTTGCCGATGTGATCGCGGTGACGACAACGGCAGTGCTCTTTGCAAAGGAGTACAGGAGACTGAAAGAGTAGAATAAAAAAGGAATCTCGCAAAAGCGGGATTCTTTTTTTGACCAATAACTTAAAAGCACGGATGAAGCTAAAGAAAAATCAGAAGGAACAGCAGAAGAAAGTGAAGCAACAGGCGAATTTATTGTGTCAAAACCAACAGAACTGACATATATTTTTGCCGACAGAGATGGAGGTGCAAAAGCATCTATGAATGAAATTGTGAACCACTTTATTGAAAAATATGCGGTTAATTAACGTGGATTGTACTAGCAACTAATAGAAAATGGAGGCACTGTGTTCATAGTAAATAAAAGTATTTAATATGTGAATATTAGCTGTGAACGCAATGCCTTTAGTATAATCATAGGGATTCTTTTAGTTTCTCGTTTAGATGCTGTAATTCTTTTTCAAGCTGATCTGCTCTTGCTTTTTCCTTTTCTGCCCGTTGGCGTTCCAATTCTGTATTGGCTTGTTCCATTTTCCGTCCCTGTTCAATCTCCTGTTGGATTCCTTGCTCAATCCCTTGTTCTATTCCCTGCTGAATCAGCATTTCCTCTCGTTCAAATATTTTCATATACTGCAGTGACACCTCCTCATCCTGTTTGACCAG
>JAEDGE010000069.1 GCA_016297675.1 Oscillospiraceae bacterium | reverse complement strand
CAAAAGGGAAAGAGAAGCGTTTACTTTCTCTTCTTACAAAAAGATGGCAACATCGCCATTTTTGATAGCTATTAAAAATTTTACAACATCTTTCAGATGCAAAAAACAGGCATGATATGCGTCTTGGCATACTACACCTGTATTTCCTCTATCCAGCAGACTGCTTCCTGATACAATTTGACGAAAGCGTTGCGATTCGCACGCACATCGTATGTATGTTCCCATTTCCATCTTGCATAAGGCATCTTGTCCACTTCTTTCCATCTGATTTTCTTTATTTTACCACTTAAATTTGGAAATGTCAACCGTTTCTTCTATTTTTGTAATTTTCTACAAAATGTTACCTGCAAAAATGTGCTACTTTTACAATCTGATGCAGCTTTTACAAAAAAATTAAATTTTATCTGTTCATACACATAAAAATTGGCTGCCAGATATTCCGTGACAGCCAATTTTTTCTTATTCTTCCGTGATGCTCTGGTGCAGCCGATAAGACAATGCCATCAAGCTATCTCCCAGATGCACATTTTCCACTTGTATTCGGGAACGATCCACTTCTAAATCACAGTGACTAAAGTTCCAAAATCCACTGACCCCCATCGTCACCAGATTCTCTGCAACTGCCTGTGCGGCATGTTCCGGAATACAAAGCACTGCAGCAGCCGGATGCACCTGCTCACAAAATGCTGCCAGATGCTGCATATGCTGTACGGTCAGTCCACCCAGCACCTGCCCGCAAACCGTTGACGCAATATCAAAAATGCCGGTCAGATAGAATCCATATGCCCGAAAATCAATATTCACGGCAATCACACTGCCCAGATGACCGGCACCAATTAAGATTGCCGGCATACACCGTTCCAGTCCAATGATTCTACCCAATTGCGTCCGTAAGTCTGATACATGATATCCATATCCCTGATGTCCAAATCCGCCGAAACAATTCAAGTCCTGCCGGATTTGTGATGCCGTTAAACCAAGCTGTGTTGCCAGTGCCTGCGAGGAAGTCCGTTCCACGCCTTCCCGCTCCAGTTCCGAAAGATAGCGATAATACCTTGGCAGTCTCCGAATCACAGAGTCAGAAACCGGTTCTTTCAGCACCATTGGATTGCACTTCCATTCTCTTTTTTCTGCTATGCTTACTGCATTTTTGCAGCCAATCTCTCCTGAATGGCCTCCAAAAATTCCTTTGAATTGACCTTCTTCTTGTTCTCCAGCTTAGAAATCAGATACAGGTCACCTGTCATGACACCCTCTTCAATCGTCTGAATGGTTGCCTCCTCCAGCTTATCTGCAAATGCCATCAGCTCCGGCAGATTGTCCAGTTCGCCACGCTTCCGCAATGCTCCACTCCATGCAAAAATGGTGGCAACCGAGTTCGTGGAGGTTTCCTCTCCCTTCAGATACTTGTAATAGTGCCGCTGTACCGTACCGTGTGCGGCTTCATATTCATAGATACCAGTCGGCGAAACCAGTACAGAAGTCATCATTGCCAGACTGCCGTAAGCAGTGGAAACCATATCGGACATCACATCGCCATCATAGTTCTTGCAAGCCCAGATATAGCCGCCGTTGGAGCGGATGACTCTTGCAACGGCATCATCAATCAACGTGTAGAAATATTCGATACCAGCAGCTTCAAACTTTTCCTTGTACTCTGTATCGTAGATTTCCTGGAAGATGTCCTTAAAGGTGTGGTCGTACTGCTTGGAGATGGTGTCCTTGGTTGCAAACCAGACATCCTGCTTCAAGTCCAAACCATAGTTGAAGCAAGCCCGTGCAAAACCAGCAATCGAATTGTTCTTGTTGTGCAGACCCTGAATAATGCCATCTGTATCTTGAAAATCAAAAATCAGCTGACGGGTTTCCTTGCCCTCTGCATCGGTTACCACCAGCTCTGCCTTAGAACCCTGCTGTACCTTCATTTCCGTATTCTTATACACATCGCCATAGGCATGACGGGCAATGGTAATCGGCTTTGTCCAAGTCGGGATATACGGTTCAATTCCCTTAACCAGAATCGGTGTGCGGAATACCGTACCATCCAAAATGGCACGAATCGTACCATTCGGGCTCTTCCACATCTGGGAGAGGTTGTATTCCGGCATTCTGGCAGCATTCGGGGTAATGGTTGCACACTTGACGGCAACGCCATACTTCAAGGTGGCATTGGCACTGTCGATGGTCACCTGATCCTTTGTCTTTTCCCGATATTCCAGACCAAGGTCATAATATTCGGTCTTGAGGTCTACATACGGTGTCAGCAGGATGTCCTTAATCCACTGCCACAGGATACGGGTCATCTCGTCGCCATCCATCTCTACCAATGGGGTTGTCATTTGAATCTTTGCCATTGTTTTTTCCTCCTCAGATTTTTTCTCATTGTTGTAGCTGCAACAATTTTATGCAAAGCGGTTCTTCCGAAACCATGCTATTCCGGCACGCTCTGCTAACATTCAAAATTTTGTCTGCTCCCGCAGTTGTCTCTGCAATATGTCGCTTCAAAAAGATTTCATGATTTCTTGTAGGATAATGTAGCCAATCCCTATCAACAGTCCTGCCAGCACAATGCAAAGTTCCAGCAAGTGGGCAGACTGTTTCTTTCTGACTTTCCGAATCAGAACATACAGAACCCAAGTAACCGGAATCAGCACTGCGATCGTACCAATTATGAAAACGGGGTCTTCTTTGAGTATATGGCAAAACCTTATCAGTTTCTCCGCTTTCTCTTTTATATAGTATAGAAGAAGAGGAAGGCACAAAAGCAAAATCACGATTACCATCCCAATTGCAATTGTCCGTTCTTTCCGCTCCTGTTTCTCCTGTTTTTGCTGTGCATTTTGCAGCTGTTTCCGAAGCGTTTCCTCCTGCATGGCTTCTTCCATGGAATAATATTTCCTTTTGGTATCCATCTGCCCGAAGACATCCCAAATGTCCGGCTCTTTTTTATTCTGTGCCATTTACGCCAATACCAGCCACTTCAGCAGCCCCAGCACCAGCAAATGTGCCGGATAGAACACATAGAAAAACCACTTGTGCACCGGCTTTTTACTGCCGCTTTCGCCATTGTAGCAAAACTGAATCAGCAGCGGCACCATGAAAATGCCAAATTGGAACAAAGCCCCCCACCACGGATTTGCAAAGAAAATATCTGCACAACAAAACAGGGTAATGATACAGAATGCCATCCACTTATCTTTTGGACTATTTCGATAAACAAATAAAAACAATGCATACAGGACATCAAAAATTGGCCAGTCACCAAAAAGGGAAAGGATACACAATCCAATGATGCCCAATATTTTTACGGGTTTTGCACAGTTGCCCTTATCCCAGAGCCAGATGCCAAGCAAACTCAGAAACAGCGTATAAATCACACCGAATTGTAATCCAATTTTACCATACTCAAAATAGGAAAACGGAATCCACGAAATCAGGGCGAAAATGCCCAACCGTAACACATATTTTTTCACATTTCGGGTGTAATGATACCCCTCTGCCACAAAATACGCCATAGTAGGTCCTGTCAGCCGCCCGATAAAGTGCATCACCTGTCCCAGCAGGGAAGCAGTCGGCACGAATGCCCATGCAATATGGTCGATCAGCATTGCCACAATCACCAGATATTTTAGTTGATTGCGGTTCAAAGAAAGTAGTTTTGTCATGTCATTTCCTCAGGTCAGCCAGTCTATTATACTTAGGCTCTATTGCAAAATTTACAATTTTGCAATACCGGCAATGCGTTGCCGGTGGTGGCTTTGCCACCAAGAGCCGCCGTTCATACTGTCCTCGCAAAGCCGACGGCTTTGCAGCCGCTTTTAGCGGCATTGCAAACAACAATATTGTTTGCAATAGAGGACAGTATACAATTTCCACGATTGCTTCTAAAAACGATTCTATCCAATCCCACAAACCAAAATGCGTCTGCTTCTTCGTCTTTTTTCGTTTTTTCTGATTATCTGGCTTTTTCCCTGCACGTTTCTTACTTGCTCAGTGCATCTCTGGTATAATCCAGCAGACCGCCTGCCAGAATAATATCCTTTGTCCGTCCGGTCAGTTCGCACAATACCGGAATTTCTGCACCAGTCGTCTTGTTGACCAGTGTCAAAGTGGTTTCGCCTGCTTCTACCTTGGCACGTACATCTGCCAGTTCGAGTGTATCGCCCTGTGCAATCTTCTCATAATCTGCTTCATCCACAAAGGTCAACGGCAGAATGCCAGCGTTAATCAGATTTGCCCTGTGGATTCTTGCAAAGCTCTTCACCAGAACTGCCTTGACACCCAGATACAGCGGTGCAAGAGCAGCGTGTTCTCTGGAAGAACCCTGCCCGTAGTTGGAACCACCGACAATGATGCTCTTCCCCATTTCCTTCGCTCTGGTCGGGAAGGACTCGTCACAAACGGTAAAGCAATGCTGAGAAATTGCCGGAATATTCGACCGCAGCGGCAGAATCTTGGCACCAGCCGGCATAATGTGGTCCGTGGTGATATTGTCGCCAACCTTCAAAGAGCAACCAGCGGTAATGGTGTCTTCCAGCGGTGCAGTTTCCGGGAACGGCTTGATGTTTGGTCCACGCAGAATCTCTACACTATCCATATCTGCTTCGTCAACCGGCTTTACAATCATATTATCATTGACTGTAAACTTCTCCGGCAGGGTAAAGGTCGGCATTTCGCCCAGTTCTCTTGGGTCACTCAGATAGCCGGTCAATGCGGAATATGCTGCCAGTTCCGGAGAAACCAGATAAATCTGCCCATCCTTTGTTCCAGAACGACCGAGGAAGTTCCGGTTAAAGGTACGCAGGGAAATACCGCCGGAGTTCGGGGACTGCCCCATACCAATGCAAGGGCCGCACGCACTCTCCAGAATTCTGGCACCTGCATCAATCATAATCTTCAGCAAGCCCAGATCTGCCATCATCGTCAAAACCTGCTTAGAACCCGGTGCAATAGAAAGCGACACATCTGGATTGACAGTCTTACCCTTCAGGATATAAGCCACCTTCATCATATCCAACAGAGAAGAGTTCGTACAGGAACCGATACAAACCTGATCAATTTTCAGCTTGCCGATTTCCGCCACACTCTTGACATTGTCCGGAGAATGTGGACAGGCTGCCAGCGGAACGAGTTCGCTCAGGTTGATTTCTACCACTTCATCATAAACGGCATCGGAATCTGCTTTCTGTTCTGTCCAGACTTCGCCTCTGCCCTGTGCTTCGAGGAACTGCTTCGTTACTTCATCCGATGGGAAAATGGAAGTCGTTGCACCCAATTCCGCACCCATATTGGTGATGGTAGCACGTTCCGGAACGGAAAGGCTCTTGACACCTTCGCCACAGTATTCAATCACCTTGCCAACGCCGCCCTTTACAGAGAGCCGCTTCAGGACTTCGAGAATAACATCCTTTGCAGCCACCCACGGAGACAGCTTGCCGGTCAGTTCTACCTTTACGATTTTCGGGCAGGTAATATAATAGGTACCGCCGCCCATTGCAACCGCTACATCCAGACCGCCTGCACCCATTGCAATCATACCGATGCCGCCACCGGTCGGGGTATGGCTGTCCGAACCAATCAGGGTCTTGCCCGGTACGCCAAAGCGTTCCAGATGTACCTGATGGCAAATGCCGTTGCCCGGACGAGAGAAATAAATACCATGCTTCTTGGCAACGCTGCCAATAAAGCGATGGTCGTCTGCATTTTCAAAGCCGCTTTGCAGGGTATTGTGGTCGATATAGGCAACACTGCGTTCTGTCCGTACTCTCGGTACACCCATTGCCTCAAATTCCAAATATGCCATTGTACCGGTTGCATCCTGTGTGAGCGTCTGATCAATGCGAATTCCGATTTCTGTGCCTTTTTTCAGTTCGCCCTCTACCAGATGGGCTTTCAGGATCTTTTCGGTTAATGTCAATCCCATGTTCATCAAGTCCTTTCCGATTCTTACTGTGAATTCCGGCAGTTTTGCCAAATGTTCCAGCCGGAGAAAAGGAAATCAGTTTCCTTCCTATACGCTTATTGTACCAGATTGAGCGGTATCTTGTCAAGAAATTCACAAAGTTTCTTGTTTGCAAAAGCATTTTCTGTTTTTTTCTGTGATTTTTGCAGAATTCAAAAAACAGCAATTTTCTTCTGTCACCATGCAAATCAATTTTTATATTTCTTAGAGAAACCTTGTCTGAACCACTCGGCGGGTAGAACTTGTTCATCGAACGCACATATTTTTATATTTTTTAGGAAGAACAATCCCACTTCCATAAAAATCCTTGACCGTATGCTGCAAATATGGTATCATGAAAATACAAATCATTCAGGAGGTTTTTTCATGAAAAAATACCAAAAAATTACGGTTATCCTGACAGCTGCTCTATTGATTGTACAAAATGGCAGCTTGTCTTTTCCTGCATATGCAGCAGACTCCAATCGGGAACAGACCTTGCAAGAAACTTATTTGCAATGGAAAGATACCTATATTACAGAGGACACCTATATACAAGCGGATACCCCACAATATTATGTTTCCTACAACGACGAACGCTATGCCGGTGACAATATTTCTGTTCCTGTCACCGTTTCCGAGGCACACGGCTACGGAATGCTGATTACCGTCTGCATGGCAGACTATGACAGTGAGGCAAAAGCAATATTTGACGGCATGTACCGCTACTATCGGGCACATCTGAGCGACATCGGTCCGAACCTGATGTCTTGGCAGCAATGCGACAACGGCACAGCCCTCATTGACGGTGCTGTAGATGGTGCAATGCAAGGTGGTGAAGCGGATTCTGCCACTGACGGCGATCTGGATATTGCTTATTCTCTCCTGTTAGCAGACCAGAAATGGGGCAGTGACGGCGATATCAATTATCGAGAAACTGCATTAGCTGTAATTGATGATATTATGGAATATGAAGTCAATCAAACAGACTGGCTGTTACAGCTTGGTGACTGGGTATACTGGTCTGAACCGGGCGAGACTTACTATCATGCCACCCGTTCTTCTGACTTTATCCTGCAATACTTTCCGGTCTTTGCAGACGCAACCGGAGACACCCGTTGGAATCAGCTCTATGATGGAACTTGTGCAGTAATTGCTTCTATCACAGAAGACCAGCAGACCGGCTTGCTGCCTGACTTTATCATCAAAGATGAAAACGGGCAATGGATACCAGCACCTGCTAATTTTTTGGAGGATGTAACAGATGGACAGTATGCCTATAACAGCTGTCGTACGCCCTGGCGGCTTGGTGTGGATCATCTTTATCATGAAAAAAATGAAACAGTGGAAACGGTTCTGAACAAGCTAAATCAATGGATACAGAATACAACGAACGGCGACCCCGATCAAATTATGGCTGGCTATATGCTGGACGGCACTGCCACACAGGACTATAACGATCTCTGTTTTGTCGCACCTTTTCTGGTTGCAGCTGCCTGTGATAAGGAATCTTCTGCATGGGAAGAAACCCTCTGGGACTATATCCGCAACTATGGGGAAGATGTTTACTATGGGGATACCATTCGTCTGCTCTGTATGATTTCTGTAACGGATCACTGGCTTGTCCCTGAGACCAACAAAGAAGGCCAAAAAGGCGACATTGATGGAAGCGGCACAACCAATTTAACAGACTTGATTCTACTGCATCGGTATTTGCTGCGTCAAGATACGCTGACGCTGGAACAGTGGGAACGGGCTGACTACAATCTTGACAACATTGTGAATGTGACAGATTCTATTTTATTAAAAAGATTTTTATTATCTTAAAAGAATTTACACAAAAAAACGGTCTGGAGCAAGGTGTTCCAGACCGTTTTTTATTTTTCTATTTTGATGAAATGCGGATGGATTGATTTTAACCTTCCTGCAAGAGCAGCCGTCTGAGTAATATCGCATCTATCACATCAAGACGGTTATCTCCATTCAAATCCGCACAACTTGCCTGTTCAGCCATAAGGGGTTCCTTGTGAAGCAGATACTTTTGTAACAGAACCAAATCTTTCAAATCCACCTCACCGTCTGCGTTGATATCTCCAGCCAGCAGACCTAATTCTGTCGTAACCGTAGTGGTTGTCGTTGTAGTAGCATCTGTGGTAGTGGTTTCTTCTGTCGATGTTGTCGTTTCTGCGGTTTGTTCTGTTATTTCTGTTGTGGCAGTCGTGGTTGTTTCTGTGGTAGAAACCGTAGTTTCAGTTGTAGAATCTGTAGTCACTGCACTGCCTTTCAAATGGATGACCACTTCCTGCAAGGTTACGTCCCCATAATATTTATTAATGGTCATGGTATTATAATCCTTGGAAGGTGTCACAGTAAGAACGGTTCCATCAAAATCATCCAGTGTAAAATTGGTGGATTCATTCCAACCATCAAACGAAACACAACCATTCATACCATATTCCGGACGCTCCTGAATCACAATATCAATCGAAGCAATCTCCTCATATGCACTGATGTCAATGTCTATTCCAAAATCCACATCTGTCAGAATGACATCGGAACCGCTGCCGGACGGCGTGGTCTGTGTCTTTGTCGTGGTGGTTGTCTGTGGTGTAGTGGTAGTTTCTACAGATACCTCTGTTGTAACAGTTGTTATTTCCGTTGTCGTGGTTTCTGTTGTCGTTGTGGTCGTAACCGGCGGATTGACTGTGCCATTAAAATACGTTTCCGTCAGCAGGGTTGACCAATACTGTCCCATTTTGGCATAGCCCTGTTCACTCGGATGCACACCATCTTTTAAATCACCAGCCGCAATATCAATGACACTGTTGATATCCGAAAACTGAATATTGGCTCCCTCTGCCTGCTTCTTGGCAACCAGATTTTTTACAGTGGTATTGTAATCGTCTAACGCCTTCTGTACATTTGCAGTAAAAGTAACTGGATCCTCTGCATAGGAAACGCCGCCTTCTATTGCCCATTCATAAGCACCCAACCAATCATAGCGAACAGAAACATCAATATCCGGAATGGAAGCAAGATATAACACCTTTCCAGTTTCAGAAACATACGGCAGAATCCTATCCACCAGTTCTTCCAAACGATCTCCTATTCCGGTCAACTGGGCATCCAAAATGTCATTGGTACCAATTTGCAGCATGATAACATCTGGTTCATATGCATCTAACATATTTCCACTGCGATCACCGTTTGTATACGTTGTATCGAAAATGGTTTCTTGCAAACCTTGCCGACTACCAATTTTTTGAATTGCATAACCACTGTAACCAGAATGTGCAGGGTCATACGTAATTGGAGTGCCATTCCAGTTATAGGTTGCTTCATTTGTCCAGTTGTTTTTTGCTCCCACCATATCAAAGTTCGTAATTCCATTTTGCTGCAAATCATAGCAGAAATACTTTCGGTAACCGTTGTCCCCATTGATATAGCCATCTGTAATAGAATCACCCATTGCTAAAATTTTTACCGCCTCATCTGCTGCAACGACTGGTGCATCATTCCAGTTCTTCAAGGATACAGCTGCACTGACAGTCACAACAGCTGCCAGCAGTACGGCTGTCATTTTTGATGTAGTTCGAATCGCTTGCATAAAAATTCCTCCTCAAACGTCAGCATAAAATACCTTGTCTTTTTTCAGTATAACGAAAAAACTACACCGATTCAAGTTCTTTTTGTAAAAAAGTCGTGGTAAGTATGAAAAAAACGAAAAAAGATTTCCATTTACGAAGGAAGCGTGAAAAGAAAATCCCCACTTAAGCGTGAAGCTGAGTGGGGAACTGTGTGCGGCAATACCATCTTGCAAGCAAGCATAAAGTAAAGATGTACGGATTTGACTTAGATTGGTGGGCCATCGGGGACTCGAACCCAGGACCGACCGGTTATGAGCCGGTTGCTCTAACCAACTGAGCTAATGGCCCGAAAAGGGAAAGGGACAAATATAACAAAAGAGGCGAAACAGGAAAAGTTTCGCCTCAGAGAAGATGCCGGCACCTAC
>JAEDGE010000280.1 GCA_016297675.1 Oscillospiraceae bacterium | reverse complement strand
CCAGACTGCGGCAGATTTGCTGTGACCCTTCGCTGGTCTACGACACCTATCAGGACGGCAGTGCAAAACTGGAGCAGTGCATGGAACTGGTGGAAAGTTGTGTACATGCTGGACATAAATTACTGCTCTTCTCGCAGTTTACTTCTATGCTGGATATCATTGCGGAACGTCTTCGTCAACAGCAGATTTCCTTTTTCCTGCTGACAGGAGCAACCAAAGCGAGCAGCCGGATGGAGATGGTCAACACATTCAATCAGGATGATACGTCTGTCTTTTTGATTTCGCTGAAAGCCGGCGGTACTGGGTTAAATTTAACGGGGGCAGATATTGTCATTCACTATGACCCGTGGTGGAATCTCTCAGCGGAACAGCAGGCAACCGATCGTGTCTATCGGATTGGACAAAAGAAAAATGTGCAGATATACAAGCTGATTGCAAAGGGAACCATTGAAGAAAAAATCCAGCAAATGCAGGAGAAAAAAGCAGAATTGGCACAGCTCGCCATTGCCGGTGATGCAGACCTACTCAAAATGTCGGCAGAAGATATTGCCGCATTATTGGAATAAAACAAGAAAAGAGGAGAAGCAGTGGAAAATAATTATCAGATTATCACCATTTACGAGGAAGACCATGGCTGTGAAGGGCTTCCAGAAGGAGAAGAACCTATGGATCAAGTCCTGCTACGTGCAGAAGATGGTACAGAACACTGGGTGCGAATGCCGGATACCCTTCTATTGCAGAGAAACTGGAAGGAAAATGACTGGATACGCTGGGAGAAGAATGAAATTACACAATAGACATCAAAAATGAATCGATTGCTGTCGCATGACAAAAGCGACCAAGTTTTTCACTTGGCCGCTTTTTGTTTTTTCCCTTTTTTGCAAAAAATCCAAATTTTCAATCAGTCTACCAACGTTGGATGGAAGTCCTCTGTCCATGGCAAGCCCCACTGATTCAGTGCTTCCATGAATGGATCTGGGTCAAATTCTTCTACATTGTAAACGCCCGGCTTCTTCCACTTTCCAGTCATTACCATCATAGCACCAATCATTGCCGGTACACCTGTGGTATAGGAAACTGCCTGAGAGCCAACCTCTCGATAGCATTCCTGATGGTCACAAACATTGTAAACATAATACGTCTTTTCCTCGCCGTCCTTGACCCCTTGGAAAATACAGCCGATATTTGTCTTCCCGACTGTTCTCGGACCAAGAGATGCCGGATCCGGCAACACTGCCTTCAAAAATTGCAGCGGTACAATCTCCTTGCCCTCATAGACAATCGGTTCAATGGAAGTCATCCCGACATTCTCCAGACACTTCAAATGCGTCAGGTAGCTCTGTCCAAAGGTCATAAAGAACCGAATCCGCTTTACACCCTTAATGTTCAATGCCAGTGATTCCAATTCCTCGTGGTGCAGCAGATACATATCCTTTTCGCCGACTTGGTCAAAGTTGTAAACTCGCTTGATTTCCATCGGTTCGGTTTCGACCCATTCTCCGTTTTCAATATAGCTGCCCTTTGCAGAAACTTCCCGAATATTGATTTCCGGATTGAAATTAGTCGCAAACGGATAGCCATGATCGCCACCGTTGCAGTCCAGAATATCAATATAATGAATCTCATCAAAATAATGCTTCTGAGCATAGGCACAGAACACACCCGTTACGCCCGGATCAAATCCGCTTCCCAGCAAAGCAGTAATGCCGGCTTTTTCAAATTTTTCCCGATATGCCCATTGCCACTTGTACTCAAACTTTGCGGTATCCTCCGGCTCATAGTTTGCAGTATCCACATAATCGGTCTTCGTTGCAAGGCAGGCATCCATGATGGTCAAATCCTGATATGGTAGTGCCACATTGATGACAATATCCGGCTTCTCCTGTTCAATCAGTGCCACCAGCTGCTCGACGCTGTTGGCATCCACCTGTGCAGTAGTAACAACCGTTTTCGTACCCTTTTCTTCTACCGCTGCTTTCAGTGCATCACACTTCGACTTGGTACGGCTGGCAATACAGATTTCTGTGAACACATCACTGTTCTGACAACACTTGTGTACAACAACACT
>JAEDGE010000279.1 GCA_016297675.1 Oscillospiraceae bacterium | reverse complement strand
CCAAGCTGAGCCAGCTTGACCGCAGTTCGCCGTTCGGCGGATAAAACTTGTTCATGAAACGCACATGAAAAAAGCAGCACAGAGCGTAATTTGTCTGTGCTGCTTTATTTTTATATGCATAAAAATCATTATACAGAAGAAACCATCAGTCTTCAAACACCTGTTTCATGCTGTCATAGTGCAGGAAAACACCTTGTTCCCCATACTGCTGAATCTGCTCCCGTGTGGCAAAGGCGTATTCCATGACTTCCCGTTCCTGCGTATGCACCGCACTGTCCGGAATGTCCAGTGTGAAGCGGAAAATATCCACAAAATAATTATTTTTTTCTTCCGGATTGACCCGCTTATAGGAGAATACATATCCGCCCTCAGCCTTAGAGACATCCACGCCGGTTTCCTCTAAAATTTCCCGTTTTACGGCATCTTCTGCGGATTCTCCGGCACGCACACCGCCGCCCGGTACTTCCCAGCAGCCCGGTGCCCATTCTTTGTCCATTCTGCGGCGAGTGATCAGGTATGTGCCGTCCGGCCGACGTAGAACGCCTAATACGGTTAGATGAAAATCACCCGGCTGCATATTCCAGTCATTCCGTGCCATTGTCCGTCCGGTTTTTTGTTTGTTTTCGTCATAAATATCCCATCGTTCCATGGTAAATCCTCCTGATTGTGCATTTGCAGAATGAGTATATTATTTTTTGGCTTTTGTGTTACTGTAAATCATGCCGCAGAATATCAGCGGTTACTTGGTCTGCTGAATTTTTTCAGAACGGTCTGGTTCTGGTTTCTGTTCTTTCTTCTTCGGAGAAATTTTTTCCAGCAGTTCTTTGATTTCCGGATCGTTGGTCAAACCGTATACAACCAGCAGATAGAATTGTGCATTCGGGAGATCCTTCTTTTCCATTGCTTCCTTTGCGAGAGCTGCTGCAATGGAAACCACATTCTGATTGGCACCGGTCTGCATCCCATACTTTTCAAAAGCAGCATTGACTTCTTTTCTGGTGGGCGGTGTAATTTTTTTCTTTGTAATGGTGTGAATATGGTGCAGCTCTGCTTGTACACCCGGATGGTCAGCATAAATCAGACTCTCATAGTAGAAGCAGATCGCACTATCGTAGTCTTTTGTCTCAATACAATAGTAACCGAGATTGCAATAACATCTGGAGAGGGTGACGGGGGAAGTTGCAACGGAAATCGTTTCCTTTGTGACACCCAGCAGGTCTTCCGGCTGCTTCAGCACTTTATAACATTCTGCCATTTCAAAATAGGGGTCGGTGTTGATGGGATTATAGCGGATGGCGTCCTCCAGAACGGCAACGGCTTCCTCTGCCCGACCGAGATCCAGCAGGACATACCCATGCAGCATCACCATTGCACACAGGTCAAATGGTGCACGCAGCAGTTTTTTTGACGGGCTGTAAAAGACGAGATAGAGCTGATGTTCCAGCGTATTCCGCAGGCTGAGATACATCTCCTCTTCGGTTTCCCGAAAATTGATGCAGATTTTGGTATACAGAGCCTCTGTCAGCTTGAATGCTTCTTTTATTTTTCTCTGGTTGACCAGTTCCAATGCCTCTGCGAAGACTTTATCCATCCGCTTACCGTTGATATAGAGCATTTTTGCAAGATGTTCTTTCTTCTCATCTGGCAGGATGTCATAAGCAAGGTCTGCCATGCGGCTTTCCACTTCTTTGCCGAGTTCCGTGCCGGCATATTCTTTTACGATATGCTCCAGATGCAGCATATCGACGCTTTCTTCACCAGTCAAGCCCTGTTTTGCTTCTGCTACGATTTCATCAATTGTTTTTGCCATAGGGAATTACTCCTTTAACGTTTATCAAAAATTCTTTTTTTCATGAGATTGCAGGCGATTTTTCACTGCTTTTTCTATTATAGCAAATCTTGATGGGGTTGTCAATTGATTTTTGTGCAAAATCACGCAAATCAATTTTTAAATGATGGTATCAATTTTACGCCGCAGGCGACTGCGGTCAAGCTGGCTCAGCTTGGCGAGGGGGATGCAAGGGGGGCAAGCTGCCACCCTTGCAAAGAAAACGAGTTGAAATCGGTCAATGGA
>JAEDGE010000068.1 GCA_016297675.1 Oscillospiraceae bacterium | reverse complement strand
CAATGCTGTTCCAACGGTGGAGGGTGCATTGCAAATTGCCATGTCAGAATTGAAACGAACGATTTGTGGCAGTCGAGTACTGGTCATTGGTTATGGTAGAATCGGTACACTGATGGCAGAACGATTGCAGGGACTATGTGCCGATGTGACAGTTGCTGCACGCAGCTGCAAAGATGCCGCACGCTGTCAGGCAAATGGACTGAAATGGCTGCCACCGTCTGAAATTGCCAGACACGCAGGTTCGTTCGACTGGTTCTGCAACACTGTGCCGGCATTGATGCTGGATGAAGAAGCATTGTCCAGCATGCAGTCGGATGCACTGATTATTGATTTGGCATCCAAGCCGGGGGGAACAGATTTTGATGCTGCGGAGCATTGGAAACGTCATGTTGTCTGGGCATTGGGTTTGCCGGGGAAAGTCGCACCGCTGACCGCTGGAGAAATAATTGCGAAAACCATCTTCCATATTTTACAGGAGAGGGGACTCGCATATGCAAGAAACACTTCGTAAGCGAATCGGGTTTGCGGTGACTGGTTCGTTTTGTACCTTTTCCGCTGCGTTTGCACAGGCAGAACGGCTGGTTGCTGCCGGTTATGCCGTCACACCGATCTTTTCGGAACATGCTGCTGCTTTGGATACTCGCTTCGGCAAAGCTGCCGACCAGCAGAAAAAATTAGAGGAAATCTGCGGAAACAAAGCACTTTTGGGCATTTCTGCAGTGGAACCGCTCGGACCGAAAAACTTACTGGATGCCATTGTCGTTGCACCTTGTACAGCCAATACAATGGCAAAGTTGGCACTTGGCATTACAGATACGACAGTTACAATGGCGGTCAAATCCATGCTGCGAAATGAAAAACCAATCATATTAGCATTGGCAACGAATGATGCACTCCGCGCATCTGCAAAAAATTTGGGTTTGCTGCTGAATACAAAAAATTATTATTTTGTACCGCTACGACAGGATGCCCCCCTGAAAAAACCAGCTTCTTTGGTGGCAGATTTTACACGTCTGCCAGAAACGGTAGCGGCAGCATTAGAAGGACAACAAATTCAACCAATGTTTATACAAAATTTATAAAATATAAAAAGTACCATGCTATACTATCAAGGAAGTGACCGCCTGTTTCATTCCTGCTAAACGGGCGGTCTTCATTATGGATGTCACGGGCTGTTTTAACAGCCTGTGCGAAAGGAAGTATGCATTATGGCTGGAATTATTTTACAACAAGCAATAATTATGCTGATTCTGAATCTGGTGGGGATGCTGGCGTATTATACCGGAATTGTCAGTCGAGAGGGCGGAAAACAGCTTTCCAATGTGGTTTTGGAAATTGTGACGCCTGTCATCATTGTACATGCCTATCTGGAGGAAGAATATGATCCGCAGTTGGTTGTGAATTTACTGCTAACGTTTGTACTGGCAGCCGCTTCTTATGTGATTGCGATTTTGCTTTCTATGCTGTTATTCCGAGGAAAACAATCTGGAAAGCTGGTACCGATTGAACGTTTTTCGGCGACCTATAGCAACTGTGGGTTTATGGGCATTCCGTTGGCAAGTGCTTTGTTTGGGGCAGAAGGGGTCTTTTATGTCACAGCGTTCCTGACGATTTTTTTCCTGTTTTCTTGGACACATGGTATCATGCAGCTGACGCAGACCAGAGATTTTAAGAAAATGCTAAAAATTTTCCGTTCGCCGACCATCATTGGCATCGCAATTGGATTGATTCTGTATTTTGTACAGCTTCCGATTCCAGGGTTGCTGATGGATACAATGGGTTATATTTCTGACTTGAATACACCGCTTGCGATGATTGCTTCGGGCGTCAGTGTAGCACAGGCGAATTTGTTGGGAGCGTTGCGAACGGTACGGATTTATTGGGTGAGCTTTGTGAAGCTGCTGGTGATTCCGCTGGCAGTGATGGGAATGTGTCTTTGTCTGCCGTTTGTATCCATGGAGGTGCGAACTGTTGTTTTGTTGTTGACAGCTGCACCATCTGCGGCAATGTGCACGTTACAGTGTCAGGTACATGGACTCAATGACATTTATGCATCACAAATATTTGCTGCAACAACAATTTTTTCTATGGCAACCATGCCACTGATCATTCAGATTTTTAGTATGTTGACATAAAGCAATCTAAAATTTTTGATGATTAAAATAAAATGTAAATTTTTATTAAAAATTACCGCTCAAACTTGAAAAAATAAAGTAAAATTGTTAAAATAATAGTATGGATTGTAGAAATGAAGAGGAGGATAAACCGTTTGCGTAACACAAAGACCAAGCAGGGGAGCGAGTAATGAGATGTGGAATCAGACAGAAGAAAAACGTTGTGAACGGCAGCGTGTTTATTTGCAGGTGCTGCAACTGATTCGGGAGCGTGGTGCAATTTCTCGTGTAGAAATTGCATCCGCTCTACAGATGACACGTGGAGCAGTTTCTCTATTAATACAGGAAATGTTGGAAAAAGGTTTTTTAGAAGATGTTGGAGCAGCTCCAACCGCTGAGGGAAAAGGCAGAAGAAAAATGCTGTTGGATATTCATCCATCTCGTTGGCTGTTGATAGCTGTATCCGTAGATGCAAGTCATATCATAGTGGGATTGACCACATTAGGGTTGAATACGTTGGAAAAACAGCGGATTCCCTTTGATATGACTGCAGAATCCCGTGATGTTTTGGAAACACGGATCATCGAAATGGTACAGCAGATTTTAAAGAGCAACTATATCGAAACAGAGCGAATCATTGGAATGGGAATCGGACTGATGCCATGTGTTTTGCAGCAGTTGTTTCCGCAGGAAAAGGCAGAAAGAATAGCAACATGGGAACAATCCCTGTCAAAACAATTGCAAATTTCAGTTTTTGTAGGGAATGCACTTTCCTCCATGACATCCTATTATCTTTACCAGCAACCAAAACAAGAAGTATTAGCGTTATTTTGTGCGGATGGAGATGCCTATTATATTTCTTTTGTGAGTCGTGCTTATCCAGTAGAGTGTTTGTATCAGGAACCAGTTCGTATGAATAATTTCTATCTGTCCAAACAGGAAACGGTCGGGACACAGCTGACACCAGCGGCATTGATTCGGCGAACGGCACCCTATTACAGTGCAGAGCAAACGCCGGTACTCTATCGTTTAACAGGCGGCAAATTGGAGCAGATGACACTGCCGATGCTGTTTGCGGCTTCCTATGCCGAAGGGGAGGATTTTGATCCTTGTCTTGTGCCATTGATGGAAGAAATCATGCAGCAATTTTGCCAGATATGGAGCAATATTTTGCTGCTGTATGGGATTGACCAGTTATATTTATATCGGTTGGACTTTACGCTTCCCCATTGGCAGGAAATCCAACGGTATGCAAAACAATATATGGGAGAAAAACAGGCTGCTCGGCTTATTTGTGGAGACTTGACGGAGAAATGTCAGTATGCCGGTGGGATATTTTATGCCATTGATGGCGGAATCCGAACAGCATGCAACTGAAAAAATCAAATCGGAAGAGAGAGAAAGCAGCAGAACCATAAGGGAAAAATGGCAGCTGTTTTCTCTTTTTTTAAATTTTTGTTTTTTCCTCACGAACACTTGCAAGCCAGTGAAAGATATGCTATAATAGAGCAGTACGAAAATCGCATGATTCGACAGAAATTGTGCGTAGGGAAGATTGCAGAAAGGAGTAGAATTTCCAAGGGGAAATTCACACGCAAACAATGAGATTACAGGAAAAGAATCGAGAGGAACTGAAGGCATTTCAAGCAGAGTGTCAGAAGGCATATGAGCAGTTTCAGGCAGAGAATCTGAAGCTGGATATGTCCAGAGGCAAGCCGGCAGCAGCACAACTGGAGTTGAGTATGGGCATGATGGATTGCCTGAAGCCAGATGACTATCGGGCAGAAAACGGTCTGGACTGCCGGAACTATGGCGTATTGGATGGACTGCCGGAGGCAAAGCGGTTCTTCGCACCAATGCTGGGTGTAAAGCCGGAAGAACTGATTGTATATGGCAACTCCAGTCTGAATATTATGTATTGGGTGATGTCAGTTGCCATGACCAATGGGGTACTCGGCGGCACACCGTGGGGAAAGCTGGATAAAGTGAAATTCCTGTGTCCGGTACCGGGCTATGACCGGCATTTTGCAGTGACACAGTTCTTTGGCATGGAGCTGATCAACATCCCAATGCACGAAGATGGACCAGATATGGATCTGGTAGAAAAGTTGGTTGCAGAGGATGACAGCATTAAAGGCATTTGGTGTGTACCGATGTATTCCAATCCGGGTGGCGTCGTATACAGTGATGAAGTGGTAAAGCGGTTTGCAGCACTGAAGCCGAAGGCTGCGGATTTTCGGATTTTCTGGGACAATGCATATTGTGTGCATCATCTGGTTGACAATCCACCGGTACAGGCAAATCTGCTCGAAGAAGCAAAGAAAGTTGGCAACGAAGATATTTGCTATCTGTTTGCATCGACTTCTAAGATTACTTTCCCGGGCAGCGGTGTTGCAGTCATGGCAGCCAGCGAAAAGAACATTGCAAGCCTGAAAAAGTCCCTTGGCTTTGCTACAATTGGCTTTGACAAGATGAACCAGCTGCGGCATTTGCGGTTCTTTGACGGCAAATTTGAGAATCTGGTGGAACACATGAAGAAGCATAAGGAACTGATTGCACCGAAGTTTGCCATTGTCGTGAATACACTGGAAAAAGAACTGAGCGATCTGGGCATTGCAAGCTGGTCGAATCCGCAGGGCGGCTATTTCATTTCTTTCAATCAGAAGGGATGTGCAAAGCGGATTGTACAGCTTTGTAAAGAAGCTGGTGTGGTATTAACAGGTGCAGGGGCATCGTTCCCATATGGGGTCGATCCCGAGGATGAAAACATTCGGATTTCTCCGACCTTCCCGACCGAAGCAGAACTGCAAAAGGCAATGGATGTTTTCGTATGCAGTGCCAAGCTGGCAGCCGCAGAAAAGCTGTTGGCAGAATAAAAATAGAATTGAAAATATGGATACAAAAAATCCGTCTGCGATGTGTGCAGGCGGATTTTTTGCCAAATAAAAACCGCCACCGACCGTTTCAAGACAGCCGGCAGCGGTTTTTCTGCATGTAAGACGCTTACTTGCTCATCAGTTCAGAAATAATGTCCAGTACTTTGTCATGACATCCGCCGCATCCAGTGGAGCAGTGGGTCACTTCCTGTACGCTCTTGAAGGTGTCTTCTACGTCAGAAAAGCTTTGCTTTTCGTGCATCGCCTTTTCAATGTCGAGGTAAGAAACCCCCATGCAATGACAAACTTCGTAGTTTTCCATGTGGATTCATCTCCTTTGTTGGTTTTCTACAGTATAGCACATCCTGCGAAATCTGTCAATATATAAAATCGTTTTTTTGACAAACTGGCTGGATTTGTTCTATTTGCACAAAGAACACGATAGACCGTCGAAAAAATAGCCGACAGTAATTTTTCAAAAGAGAAAGTGTGTTACTGTTTGCATTCCGCCTGTACGGCTTCAAATTCTTCTACCATTTCTTTTTCCGGTGCTTTTGTCAGCAGCGATACCACGATGATGCAAAGCAGTCCTACTAAGAAGGCAGGCAGCAGCTCATACAAATCCCATGCACCACCCAGCGGTCGAATCAGGAACTTCCAGACGAAAACGGTCACGCCGCCGGCAATCATGCCAGCCAAGGCACCCCATTTGTTGGAACGTTTCCAGAAGAGCGCACACAGCATAACGGGTCCAAAGGTTGCCCCGAAACCAGCCCACGCAAATGATACAATCTGAAAAACAGAGCTGTCGGGATTCCATGCGATGAGGATGGAAAGGGCTGCAATGACCAATAATACCAAACGTGCAGAAATCATAGAACCTTTTTGGGTTAGCTTGATTTTGAATACGCCGTGCAGCAGATTTTCGGACAGGCTGGAAGATGCCGCTAACAGCTGGGAATCAGAGGTGGACATGGTGCAGGCAAGGATACCAGCAAAAATCAAACCGGCAAACAGTGCCGCAAGAACACCGTGTTCGCTCAGCAAAGTTGCAATTTGCATCACGATGGTTTCTGCTTCGGAACTGCCATTCAAGGCAGCAATGCTGCCATTTGCAGAGAGGGTGTTGCCGATCAGACCGATCAAAATCGCAATGCCCATAGAAATGACCACCCAAACAGAAGCGATTCTTCTGGAGGTTTTGATTTTCCGGCTGTCCTTAATTGCCATAAAGCGGAGCAGAATATGCGGCATACCAAAGTAGCCTAAGCCCCATGCCATTGTAGAAATGATGGTCAGAAAACTGTAATCCGTAGCCCCACCGGTTGTGGCATCATGTAAATGAGTCAAGGAGAGATAGCCGGCAAGCGATTTTGCATTGTCGATGACTGCTCCAAATCCACCGGCGGTGCTGACACCAAAGCAAACCAGAATCACCAATGCAATGGTCATAACAATACTTTGCAGCAAGTCGGTTGTGCTGGCTGCCAGAAATCCACCGATACTGGTATAGGAAATAATAATAATTGCACTTAGAATCATAGCAACGTGATAATCTATATGAAACAGAGATTGGAACAGTTTTCCGCAGGCTGCAAAGCCAGAAGCTGTATAGGGGATGAAGAAAATCAAAATGATGACAGCGGCAATTCCCATCAGGAAATGTTTATCATCCCGATACCGGTTGGAAAAGAAATCCGGAATCGTAATGGAATTGTTGCAGCGGTTGGAGTAGGTACGAAGCCGCTTTGCAACAATTAGCCAGTTGATGTATGTACCAATGGCAAGTCCAATGGCAGTCCATCCGGCATCTGCTACACCGCTCAGATAGGCAACGCCGGGCAGCCCCATGAGCAGCCAGCTGCTCATATCGGAGGCTTCCGCACTCATCGCTGTAACGATTGGACCGAGTTTGCGACCGCCAAGATAGAAATCGCCGACATCTTTGTTTTTACGGGAACAGACAATTCCAACGATAATCATCAATAGTAGATAGGCAACAATGGTAATCAGCATACAAATAAGGTTTGATTTCATGGGTGGATTCTCCTTTATTTTTCCGTTTTCAGACAGTACAGCAGCCAGAAATGCTGCTGATGTCTGTCGATTTTTGCGAAGGTATCATTATTTTTGATTTTCCTTTTTCCAAGCAAGGAATTCTTCGTACGTTCCCTGCCGGTCAAGGCAGCCATCCGGTGTGATTTCAATGATCCGGTTTGCAACCGTCTGCAAAATTTCATGGTCGTGAGAGGAAAGAATCACGACACCCTTGAATGCAGTTAAACCATTGTTCACAGCGGTAATGCTTTCCAGATCCAAGTGGTTGGTGGGGCGGTCTAAGAGCAGAACATTGGAATGGTACAGCATCATACGAGAGAACATGCAGCGTACTTTTTCGCCGCCGGAGAGGACATTGACGGGCTTATAGATGTCATCGCCGGAGAACAGCATTCTGCCGAGGAACCCACGCAAATAGGTTTCGGTTTCGTCTGTTTTGGAGTATTGTCGAATCCAGTCCAGAATGGAAAGCGGACAGTCATTGAAGTAGGCGGAGTTGTCCACCGGAAAATAGGAGGTAGAGGTGGAAACGCCCCATTTGAATGTGCCTTCATCTGGCTGCTCTTCTTCCATCAGGATTTTGAATAGCATGGTAATTGCCTGTTCGCTTTCGCCGATGAGAGCGACTTTATCCGTACGGCTGAGGGTAAAGCTGACATTGTTCAGCAGCTTCACACCGTCCACAGTTTTGGAAATGCCGCTGACTTGCAGCACTTCTTTTCCCAGCTCCCGTTCCATGTCAAAGCCGATAAACGGATAGCGTCTGCTGGAGGCAGGCAGCTGTTCTACGGAGAGATTTTCCAGCAGCTTTCGTCTGGAAGTTGCCTGACGGGATTTGGATTTGTTGGCGGAGAATCGTTCGATAAAGGTTTTGAGTTCTTTGATTTTTTCTTCCGTTTTCTTGTTTTGCTGTCGAATCATCCGCTGCATCATCTGGCTCGATTCATACCAGAATTCATAGTTGCCGACATACATTTTGATTTGTGTATAGTCGATATCCACGATATGGGTACAGACATTGTTCAGGAAATGCCGGTCATGGGAGACAACGATCACTGTACCGAAATATTCGGACAGGAAGTCTTCCAGCCATGTGATGGCATCAATATCCAGATGGTTGGTCGGCTCATCCATGAGGATGATATCCGGATTGCCGAAGAGTGCCTGTGCAAGCAGGATCTTCACTTTCTCATTACCAGAGAGTTCTCCCATGGTCTGATAGAGGAGGTCTTCTGATAATCCCAGACCTTGCAGCAGTTTGGAAACATCGGACTCTGCTTCCCAGCCGTTCAGCTCTGCAAATTCTGCTTCCAGTTCTGCGGCATGGTTGCCGTCTTCTTCTGAAAAGTCCGGTTTTGCATAGAGGGCATCCTTCTCCTGCATGATGGCATAGAGCCGTTCATTGCCCATGATGACGGTATCCAGAACCGTATAGGCATCGTAAGCAAAGTGATCCTGTTTGAGGACGCTCATGCGGAGCTCTTTCGGGATGGTGACTTCGCCGGTGGTGGGCTGTAGCGTACCGCATAGAATTTTGAGAAAAGTAGATTTTCCAGCACCATTTGCACCGATGACACCATAGCAGTTTCCGGCGTTGAATTGCAGATTGACATTTTTGAAGAGGGTGTCGCCGCCGAATTGGAGGCTGACATTGGATACAGTAATCATGTAAGCTCCTTTCAAATTTACAAAATCAATACGAATAGTATACCATACTGGAGGGGAAAATGCAAGCAAATATGATGTTTTTCCGATTTTTCATCTGCTGAATGGTGGATAAAATGGACTTGCGAGACACCTATTAAGAAAAAAACGCTGCTTTTTCCGTATGCTTTGTGGCAGAGATCTTTTTGATATACAGCATCAAATGAAAAGATCACCACTCGACTTTCAGTGATTTTACGGAAAGTTTTCACGCAATTTCCATAAACCTATGGGAAAATAAAACCATAGAAACAAACACCCCCTTCTCCAACAGAAAGGAAGATAACATATGATCAGCAAGGAACAGAACCGAGCATGGGCAATGACAATGGCAGTGGCAGCTGTTTTACTTTGCAGCGGATGCACAGAGAGTGCGGCATCCAGTACAGCACAAACGACGGTTACCGGCACAACGACTGCAACACCAGAACAGGAAAATGAAACAATTGTGACAGAAGAAACCAGTAGTGTAACAGCTATGCCGCTTACCAATACAGAACAGCGAGTCGATTATGACGAAGACGATTATACCAGTACTTATGATACTTTCGATGCAGAAATTCAATTGAGCGGCAGTACCGCAGAGATTACCGGCAGTTCTGATGCCGTACAGGTGGCGGACAATCTGGTGACCATCCAAAAGGGTGGCACATACCGGATTTCCGGCACATGGGAAAACGGACAGCTGCGTGTGACTGGTAGTGAAAAAGTAAAGCTGTATCTGGACGGCGTTTCGATTACAAATCCGAACGGGGCTGCGATTCTCTGTGAGAATGAAAAGCGTACCATTCTTTCCTTGGCAGCAGGAACAGAGAATACGGTTTCTGACGGAACTGCTGCGGCTTCTGCCGAAGAACCGGCAGCCATCTATACAGAAGATAAACTGACGATTAACGGTACTGGGACACTGCTTGTCAACGGTGTAGCAGCAAATGGCATCGTTTGTCGGGATGATTTGAAAATAACAAGCGGTACGATTCAAGTCAATGCAGCGAACAATGGAATCAAAGGAAAAGATAGCATTGGTATTTGCGGCGGAGAGATTACCGTAACAGCCGGAAATGACGGCTTGAAGGCAACCGAGGCAGAGGATGCAGAACGGGGCTGGATTGTAGTCAGCGGCGGGACGGTTACGGTTGCCGCAGAAGGAGACGGTGTGCAGGCGGAGACAGACTGCTGGGTAGACGGCGGCGAACTGCATATTACAACAACGGGTGAAATTGCAACAAGTGATACAGAAGAAATGCCATTTGGCGGACGAGG
>JAEDGE010000278.1 GCA_016297675.1 Oscillospiraceae bacterium | reverse complement strand
CCATCATAGAATAATCTACTGATTACGATTTCAGGAGGGATGCAGAATGACACACAAACAAAAACGAATGCTGATTCGGATTCTCATTGCAACTGTATTATTTGTTGGAGCATTTACAACGGAGCACCTTCTGCATCCGTCTGAATGGATTCTGCTGCCCATTTATGCAGCTGCTTATCTGGTGGTCGGCTGGGATATTCTCTGGAAAGCGATTCGCAATATTGCACATGGGCAAATATTTGACGAAAATTTCTTAATGGCAATTGCCTCTTTAGGGGCATTTGCCATGCGGAAATTTGATGAAAGCGTTGCCGTTATGCTGCTCTATCAAGTGGGCGAGTTGTTCCAATCCTATGCCGTCAATAAATCTCGAAATGCCATTTCTTCTCTGGTGGAATTGCGACCAGATTTGGCAACGGTCGAACGAAACGGCGAATTGCTGGAAGTGGATCCAGATGAAATTGCAGTCGGAGAAATCATCGTTGTGAAAACTGGTGAACGCATTCCACTGGACGGCATCATTACCGAAGGCAATAGTACGCTCGATACCGCTGCCCTGACTGGCGAATCTCTCCCCCGTTCCGTGACAGTCGGAGAGGAAGCACTCAGCGGCTGCATCAATCAAAGCGGTCTGTTGAAAATTCGTGTCACAAAGCCGTTCGCACAGTCCACTGTCTCCAAAATTTTAGAACTGGTTGAAGAGGCAAGCGAACGCAAGAGCAAAAGCGAAGCGTTTATCACTCGCTTTGCAAAATATTACACGCCGTTTGTGGTCATTGCGGCTGTGCTGCTGTCCATCATTCCGCCAATTGTAACCGGCAATTTCTTGAACGGTGCTGTTTGGCTGAAATGGGTTTCCCGTGCACTGACCTTTCTGGTAATTTCCTGCCCTTGTGCACTGGTGATCTCTGTCCCTCTCTCCTTCTTCGGCGGCATCGGCGGTGCATCCAGAAACGGGATTCTCATCAAAGGCAGCAACTATCTGGAAGCCCTTGCTGCGGTAGATACCATTGCATTTGACAAAACGGGCACTCTGACGCAGGGCACCTTTACCGTTGCCGGACTGTATCCGGCAAATGGCACATCAGAAGAGCAACTATTAGAATGGGCAGCCACCGCAGAATCATTCTCTACCCACCCAATTGCAAATTCCCTGCGAACTGCTTACGGAAAATCCATTGCAAAAGAAAATATACAGAATGTACAGGAAATTGCCGGAAACGGCGTACAGGCAACCATAAACGGACAAATCGTCATGGTTGGAAAAGCTGCGATGCTGCAAAAGCAGAACATCACCATTCCCGAAAATCGAAAAGAAATACAGGGAACAAAGGTCTTTGTTGCGGTAGACAATCTCTATCGAGGATGTATTCTGATTACAGACCCAATCAAACCAACTGCATCAAAAGCCATTCAGCAAATCAAGGAATTGGGAATCCAGAAAACTGTTTTGCTCAGCGGCGATACCGAACAGACTGCAAAAGCAGTTGCCGATACACTGCACATTGACGAAGTACACGCACAATTGCTGCCGCAAGACAAAGTACAATGTCTGGAAGATTTGCTGCACAAACAGAAAAAGGGAACTTTGCTTGCCTATGTCGGAGATGGCATCAATGATGCTCCAGTACTGACCAGAGCCGATGTCGGAATTGCAATGGGGGCTATGGGCAGCGATGCAGCGATTGAAGCGGCAGATATTGTTCTAATGGACGACAATCCGGATAAATTGTCCACTGCCATTCGGATTGCTCGTAAAACAAAGTACATTGTTAGAGAGAATATTGTATTTGCACTTGGGGTCAAAGCCATTGTACTGATGTTGGGAGCCTTGGGGCTTGCCAACATGTGGGCAGCCGTGTTTGCAGATGTTGGCGTTGCCATGATTGCTATCTGCAACGCGATCCGAACCTTGCGAATCAAAAAATAGTATAAACAAAAAGCCGTCTCTTTTCTTGGAGACGGCTTATTTTATACTAACGTGAGTTCGATGAACCAGTTTTACCCGCCGAACGGCGAATTGCGGTCAAGCTGGCTCAGCTTGGCGGAAGGGGATTGTTAAGGGGAACAAGCTGT
>JAEDGE010000277.1 GCA_016297675.1 Oscillospiraceae bacterium | reverse complement strand
TGCTTATGTACCTTGCAAGTTACTTTTGATGAGAGTAAGTTGCATCAGGAAATAGGTTTTCGAAATGAACTGCCGGGCATTGTATGAGCCCTCAGAAGACTCCAGAGCCATATTCCGGCAGTTCCCAATGCCGGAAGCATAAACAGAATGTTTTGCTCATAAATAGCTTTTGCTGCCCAAAAGGAGGGCAGGATAGCTGCAACATACTGCACAGGGTGAGACACAAAGTATGGTAAAAAAGCACCCAGCATCATCATCGTTGCCATCTTGGTGATTGCCATCCCCTCCAGTTTATTGGTAGACAGCGTCACGATCAGCAGCCCAATGATCCCTCCCTGCAGGGTTCCGGTAAGAGAAAGAAACAAAATTTCTAAAGCTGTCAGCCCTGTTAGTCGAAAAAGAGGAAGCAAAACCAATGTTACGACAAATGCGATTCCCGCAGGCAGGAAAATACGCGAAACCAGATATCCGCTTTTCCCCAGTCCTGTGACAAACAGATAAACATCTATGCGATCATCATGCTCCTCCAGCATGACCATCGCTGTGACAAAGCAGAACATAGTTGGAGCAAGCATGGCATAGAACAGATCAAACAACCCAAAAAAAGGTGTAAGTATCATTGGCAGCCCTACCCACTTAACAAGCATACTCTCCAGGAACGGTATCCCAAGCCTGATTGCCAGTCCTGCCAGAATGGGAGCTGCGCAAGCGGCAAGCAGCATCATATCCCGTTTTACAAAGAACAGCATTTGCCAAAAGCTTCTGCAGATTATTCTCATAGCTTTACACCTCCTGCACTTCCCCACATTTTTAAAACACATTTTTCAGCCAGATAAAATAAAATGATGATCACAGCAACAGTCAGCAGTATTCCCACTGCCGTAAAGCCCTTTCCGGCAATCATATCCATACACACATTTGCCGGATAATTCCGAAGTTCTGTCGGCAAAAGCTGAAACAGATGCAAAACTGCCGGAACAAAACAGGCGATTTCCACCGGCACCGTAAATAGAATAAACTGGTTCAGGCTCGTAATTTTCGTTGCAAGAATCATTCCCAGCAGGGTGAACAGGATGCCCGACAATGCAGTGCCAAGCAGTACCCCCGGCAAATGAGGAAGTCCTGCCACGATGGCAAGTATCGCTGCCACAATCAAAGAAATAAAGCACAGGGAAGCTGTTTTGGAAACAACGTATTCCGCCGCCCGAATAGGTGCTGCCGCAAAGGCGCAGGGCACCCTCTGACTTTTTTCAAGCAGAACAATTGCACCCATGAAAAACAAACCCATTGCTGCCGGATCAGAAAAGATCAGAAGTGCCGCTGCCCTTCCCCGCCATGCCTGCGGCAATGCAAACAGTATCACGATGTAAAGAATCGTCAAAAGGCCGTACAATAGATAAAACCCGTATTTTGCCTGGAACCTCATATCCCACAAAAACAGATGTCTCAGTCTCATAGCAATGTCCTCCCGGTAATTTCCATAAAAATATCGTTTAATGTGGGTTCACTGCTGTGAATCGACTTAAGGCGGTTCTGAGCAATCAGCTTTTGCAGCACCTCATCACCGGAGATTCGGTCAATGGGACAGCTGGCTGTATGTTCTCCCTGTTCCATCCAGGTATAGGTAACCCTGGTTGCACCCTTTGACATAATCAGGTTATGCGGACTGTCAAGGGCATAGATTTCCCCATTCACGATAAAGGCTACCCGGTCGCACAGTTCTGTGGCATCCTGCATATTGTGGGTAGTTAGGAGAATTGTCTTTCCCCTTTTTTTCTCCTCCAGAATCATATCCTTCATCATCCGGTTATTCGTGGGATCAAGCCCGCTGGTAGGCTCATCCAGGAAGAGCAGTGCCGGATCATGCAGCAAGGCCTTGACAAAATTGAGCCTTGACTTCATTCCCTTTGAAAAATCCGAAACACGCTTATCGGCATCATTTTGAAGTCCTACCATTTCCAGTAGTTCCTCTATCGGGCGTCCGCTCTTTTCATAGAGAGAAGCGAAAAACTGCAGGTTTTCCCTTGCCGACAGCTTTTCATACATTGTGGAAAATTCAAAATCCACGCCAATATTCTCATAGA
>JAEDGE010000276.1 GCA_016297675.1 Oscillospiraceae bacterium | reverse complement strand
AGATGGGCAGATCTGTTCTTGGGTGAGGTGGCTTTCGTTGACCGGATGTTCGGCGGCTTCATTGACGGCAAGCTGCTGGATTCCGCAATCATCGGCGTGCTGTGCTACGTGGGCTGCGTTTTGTTCCGCTTCCCCAACGCACTGCTGGTATCCACCTTCGTGGGCATTACCAATGTGATCCCCTTCTTTGGACCCTTTATCGGCGCGGTGCCCTCTACGCTGCTGATCATGATTGAAAATCCCATCAAGGGATTGTGGTTTATCGTCTTTGTGCTGGCATTGCAGCAGCTGGACGGCAACGTCATCGGCCCGAAAATTCTGGGGGACCGCACGGGCTTGTCCAGCTTCTGGGTGCTGTTTGCCATCGTGCTGTGCGGCGGACTGTGGGGCGTGGCAGGCATGGTGATCTGCGTGCCCATGTTCGCGGTGATCTATGACATTGTAAAGAAGCTGGTGCGCCGGGGCCTGACCAATAAGGGCCAGACCCAGCTGTGGGAGCAGTACCATGCGGATTACCCCGAAGAAACGGGGAAAGGATAAGCGGGTTAAGCGACAAACGGGAATTTGACGAGGTAATTTGAATGAACGAAGAATGTTTGATTTGTAAAGCACCGCTTGAATACATTGAGACTGATGAGCTGATGGAGTGTGAACTTTGCCATAAAAAGCAAAGTAGCAAAACAAGATGCGTAAAAGGTCATTTCGTTTGCGATGAGTGCCATACAAGCGGAATGGACGAGATTATTTCAATATGCTTTAACAGTAGTTCTAAAAACCCCATTGACATTATGGAAAAAATGATGTCTATGCCATCTTGTCATATGCATGGCCCAGAACATCACACAATGGTTGGTTCTGCACTGCTGACTGCATATAAAAATGCAGGCGGAGATATTGACTTAAAAAACGCACTGTATGAAATGCAAAAGAGAGGAAAGCAAGTGCCTGGTGGTGCTTGTGGTTTTTGGGGTGCTTGCGGTGCAGGTGTCAGCACTGGTATGTATATTTCTATTGCATTAAAGGCTACACCACTTGCAAAAGAAGCGTGGGGACTTTCTAACCAAATGACAGCAAAAGCACTGGATGCCATTGGAAAGAACGGGGGCCCCCGTTGTTGCAAAAGAGATTCTTATCTTGCTATCATTGAAGCGGTTGAGTTTACAAAAAAACATTTGAACATAAATATGGATATAGACAATATAGTATGTTCTCGCTCACATATGAACAATCAGTGCCTGCAAGAGCAGTGCTTGTTCCATAAAAAAGCAAAGAAAAAGGTTGCGTTTATTTGTGTTCACAACTCCTGTCGCAGTCAAATTGCAGAGGCACTTGGAAAACACTTGGCATCGGATGTTTTTGATGCGTTTTCCGCAGGAACAGAAACCAAGCCACAAATCAATCAAGATGCAGTTAGAATTATGAAAGAACTGTATGGAATAGATATGGAGCAAACACAGTATTCGAAACGAATTACTGATATTCCAAATCCCGATATTGCAATTTCTATGGGTTGTAATGTAGGATGTCCATTTATCGGCAGGGCGTTTGATAATAACTGGGAATTGGAAGACCCCACAGGGAAATCAGATGAAGAATTCAAAATTATTATCAAAAAAATCGAAGAAAAGATATTAATGTTAAAAGCAAGCATTAATTTATTGTGATGGTAATCACGAATTGATGCAACACGGCGGGGACATAACGGTAGACAATCTGATTAAGCAAATTCCAATTTGGCTGTCTGGAAAACGAAACCGAGCGGTACCCAATGGTGTAACGATACCAAACCGCCCCCGCACGCATTGCCCGCGGGGGCATCCCCGCAAATTCCAATTTGTCTTGCCGATGAGGGAATCAGAAAAGAATAAGCTGTCATTCCGGGCTTGCGAACCCTGGGAATGACAGCTTTTTTGTATCCAATTACACGTTAAACAGGAAGTTGACGATGTCCCCATCCTTCATGACGTATTCCTTGCCCTCGCTGCGCACCAGACCCTTTGCCTTGGCGGCAGCCATGGTGCCGCAGGCTTTCATGTCCTCGAAGGCGATGACCTCGGCGCGGATGAAGCCCCGCTCAAAGTCGGTGTGAATCT
>JAEDGE010000275.1 GCA_016297675.1 Oscillospiraceae bacterium | reverse complement strand
CCGGAGAAGGGCAGAAAAATAGCCAGAACTGATGATCAGTCAGTCCTGGCTATGTCAATGTATTCAGTGCGATAAACTGAAATTTTCATGTGCTCAACAAATTGAATTTGCCGTTCTACACGATTCCCCAATAAATGCAAAGCTGTCACTCTATTATTTTGTATCCAGCGTTTTTAAGTGCTTTTATCACTTTTTCGTAATTTTCCTTTTTTGTCAAAAGATAGTCCGTATTGTAAGTAGATACTGCAAAAACTGGAATGCTATGATCTGCTAAAAGCGCTGCAATTTTAGACAATATTCCAATCAATGAAAACTCCAAAACACCTTGAATTCGAAGCGCTTTCCAACCATCATCACGCTGAATTACATTTGGCGTGATTTCTCTTGTGATACAAACAAGAGATTTTTCCTCGTCTGTCTTTCCTATAAAGCTATACTCGGAATCTAAATCTACAAATGAATAATCTTCTACCTGACATACTGAAAATTCTTGATGAATTTTTAGATTTCCATAATAGTGCCTCCTCTAAATATAATTTGTCGCTGTCTCCATTATACCATTATATAATAGCTGTTCGCTTTAGGAAAGCTGCAGATTATCCGGCGTAGTGGAGCAGGACGATGTTCATGGCTTTCGGACCGCCATTGTGGGTTTTGCGATTGCCTTGCGGTAAATGAAAAGGGATATGATCGCGGTAATCGCTTCCGTGATCCAAAACGCATTCCAGACGCCAACTGCTCCGAAAAGCCTGCTGAGTAAAAACGCAACCGGAATGATAACCACTACATACCGGCAAAGGGAAATCAGTAATGAAGGAGTGCCTTTTCCAAGTCCCTCCAATGCGCCGGAAGATGTAACGGAAACCGCAGAAACGATAAACCCAGCACCGATGATACGCAGAGCCGTTTCCCCGGCTTGAATCGTCGCTTCTGTGTGGGTAAACAGCCCCATAAGCTGGCCGGGAATCAGAAGGCATATCACTGTTCCAAGTACCATAATGATACCGCTCATGCACAAGACAATCTTATAAATCTGACTGACCCTTTTGTTCTCGCCCGCGCCGTAGTTATAGCCGATCAGGGGGCGCATCCCCTGCACAATGCCATTCGCCGGCAGATAGATGAAAGTCTGTAATTTGTAATAGATTCCCAAAACCAAAATATACACTTCGGAATATGCTGCTAAAATATCATTGAGCGCCGAAATCAAAAGAGACGGAAGCGCAAGATTCAAGGTGGCAGGAATGCCGATTGAATATAGCTTCAATACCATTCCTTTGCCGGGCAGAATGTGCTGCCTGCGAATATGTACGCGGATTGGCCGCACAAAATAAACAACCAGATAAATTGCCAGCGTCAGAGCTTGCCCGATGCCGGTTGCCAGCGCAGCACCTTCGATTCCCATTGCCGGGAAGGGGCCATAGCCAAAAATCAGAATGGGGTCGAAGACAATGTTTGTGATGCACCCGCACATCAGGCTTATCATGGTTGTTTTCATGTTTCCTACTGCCTGGAATATTTTCTCGAATGTTACACCAACAATGATAATCAATGTAAAAGCGAATGCAACAACACAATAGCGGACGCCAAGTTCAACCACTGTCTCGGATGATGTGAACATTCCTAAAAAAGCTGGCATCATTGCGATACAGCAGACTGTCATGACAACGCCATGAATCACGGCAAGCACAAGTCCCTGCGTAGCAGCCTGATCCGCTTTCCTGTTATCTCCAGCGCCTAGATAGAAGGCGATGACTGCGTTGATTCCAACGCCAAATCCAATTCCGACAGCATTGATGAAATTTTGAACCGGGTAAACCAGTGATAACGCCGTCATAGCTTCCTCGCTAATCTGTGCGACGAAAAAGCTGTCGATAATGTTGTATAGAGAATTAACCAGCATGGATAAAACCATAGGCAGGGTCATGGATAAAATCAGCGGTAATACCGGTTTTTCTTTCATAAAAGTTTCATTCATTCGTGATTGCCTCCAGTGTTTCTTTTCTTGTCATAAAACAGATCGGATCTTTTCGGAAGCCAAAGGGTTCATAAAACCGTTCAGCCTCTTCCGTGATCAGCATTCCCAGCAGGGAACGGTAT
>JAEDGE010000274.1 GCA_016297675.1 Oscillospiraceae bacterium | reverse complement strand
GAGGACGGGAAGTTGTATGTATATGTCAGCACATCATTCCGTCTGGGATGGAGAAGCAGTTCCACGGCTACTGTTCCGATTTGGAAGCTTGATGCACAAACAGGCGAGATCATCTGGCAGAAGGATTATGAATGCTATACGGAAGATGGAGTTTCCGGCGGCGTTCAGTCAACCATTGCACTGGGAAAAAATAAACTGTCAGATAACATTTACGTTACGGTTTCAAAAACAGGAGAGTACAATACCGGTGTTCTGGCGTGCATAAACAAAAAAACAGGTGAGGTGCAGTGGGAACATTCAGCATATTATGCGTGGTCTTCTCCGGCATGTGTATATAATTCAGACGGGACAGGCAAAATCATATATTGTGACAGCAGCGGAAAGATGTTCCTGATAGATGGAAAAACCGGTGAAGAACTTCATTCCATCAGCCTGGGTGAAAGTACCATCGAGGCATCTCCTGCAGTTTACAATGATTATGCTGTTGTGGGAACCAGAGGATGCAAGATCTGGGGTATTCAGTTGAAGTAAAAGAAAAACATAAAGAGAAATGGGGAAAGCGATTTTGCAGATGCCATTTCTCTTTTATTGCAGAGAAACAAAGAAATTCAGAAAAAGAGGAGTATTGGAAAAAAGAGATGAGTATTGAGAAAAGATTGCTGAAGTATGTGACGCTGAATGTGCTGGCGATGATCGGAACATCCTGTTATATTCTGGCGGATACCTTTTTTATTTCCATGGCAGAAGGAGCGGATGGAATTACGGCATTGAATCTGGCCCTTCCGTTATATGGACTGGTATTTGCGCTTGGCTCCATGACCGGAAGCGGTTCGGCTACCAGATATGGCATTGCAAAAGCCTGCGGGGACCGGAACCGGGACAGCTATTTTTTTAATGCGGTTTTCTTTGTGCTGCTTCTGAGCGTGCCTTTTATCATACTGGGAATCGTACGGCCGGAGCTGGTGCTTAAGGTAATGGGGGCAGATGAGGGAATTATGACCCTGGGAAAGGAGTATGTCCGCTTTGTCCTGCTGTTCACCCCTTGTTTTATGTTGAATTATGTAAGCAATGCGTTTGTGCGCAATGATAATGATCCCACACTTGCCATGGCAGCTACGCTAACCAGCAGTTTTTCCAACATTATTCTGGACTATGTGTTTATGTTTCCGCTGGGAATGGGAATGAGAGGAGCAGCTCTTGCCACTGGACTGTCTCCCGTTATAAACATTGCAGTTTGTTCGCTGCATTTCCTCTCTGGGAAAAATCAGATACGTTTCCGTTTTCAGACGCCCTCGTTCAAAAAAATTGCCGGTGCCTGTCAGTTGGGCGTTTCTGCTTTTGTGGGTGAAATTTCATCGGGAATCACCACAACTGTATTTAATTTTCTTTTGCTGGCACTGGCGGGAAATACGGGAGTCGCAGCTTATGGTGTGATTGCAAATGCGTCTCTTGTGGGAATTTCTGTATTTAACGGAATTGCTCAGGGAGCTCAGCCGCTGGCCAGTGAGGCTTATGGGAAAAAAGATCATAGATCCCAGAAAAAAGTGTTTCTGTATTCGCTGGTCATTGCAGTGGCCATGGCTGTTCTGATCATTGGGACGATCCAGGTGGGAGCAGAAGGGTTTGTGAAAATCTTTAACAGCGATCATTCCGCACAGCTTGCAGCTTATGCCGTTCCGGGAATCCGGATATATCTCATCGGTTTTCTGTTTGCAGGCGTGAATATTGTGGCAACTGGCTGCTTTAGTGCTGTGGATCAGGCAGTACCTGCCTTTGCCATTGCAATTTCCAGGGGAATGCTGGCGATTGTAGGGTTCGCTGTGCTTCTTTCACGAATATGGGGCGTTAATGGAGTGTGGTGCTCTTTTCCGGCAGCAGAACTGTTTACCATGGGAATTTCCCTGGGAGTACTGCTGCATTTATACAGAAAAAAGACGGCATAATTATAATTATTAATTGATCTGCTGTCTGCGAAGGAGCAGCCAGCTGCAGATAATACAGATAATCATAGCGGCGGCGACCAGAAAGATACGCAGTGGGGAAGGCAGAAAGTGTATAAATCGCTGTACTGCAGTTTTTAACAGATAGGCAGGCGTGTTTGGGG
>JAEDGE010000273.1 GCA_016297675.1 Oscillospiraceae bacterium | reverse complement strand
TTTCCAATTTACAGACCTTACTGCGTCGATTTTAGCTTGTGAAGACAGGTTCTGATAGAAAAGAACGAAAATATTGAATTTGTTGCACATGTTCAAACCAAAGAGGAATTAGAAGAATTGATTACCGCATTGGAAACACTGAAATTTGAATATGCCATTCCACTTGGTTCATTACAAGAAATGGCAGAACAGTTTGTCGCAGATGATGGCTATGACGGCTGCTGGAGAATCAGCAGAGAGCGTGGTGTTGCCTATCATCCTTCTGTGGAACATTGGAAATGCTTTACCAATGACATTGTGGAACTACAAAATGGAGAGGTCGTCTTTCATGATGGTTATCACACAGAAGAAGCGGTACAGATCGAATCGAAAAAACTCTGGCGTGATTTTACAAACCCTGATGATTCCCCATATGCAAGAAAATTGTTTGGACTACAGGATGCTACACCAGAAGAACTGCAATGCTGGATCAAAGAACATATTGTTGTTTCTCCAAGAGAGAAAATAGAAGAAACATAAAAAGATAAGGGACAAAATGAATATGTCGTGAAGAGTATACCTCATACAATCTATTTGTGATGACCGGCACGTTATATTATATCAGAAAGGAGAATCCTGTTATGCAGCCCTTAGCAGAACAAATCCGTCCGTCCTGTTTAGAGGAAATCGTCGGGCAACAGCACCTACTCGCACCAAATCGACCGCTTCGGCGTATCATCGAAAGCGGCAAAATCCCCAATATGATTTTCTACGGTCCATCCGGTGTGGGAAAGACCACGGTTGCCCGTATGATTGCAAACAGCACTTCCATGTCCCTGCACAAACTCAATGGCACCACTGCTTCGACTGCGGATTTACGGGAGGTTGCAGCAGAAGTCGGTACCCTCTCCGGTATGCACGGCATTTTGCTCTATCTGGACGAAATTCAATACCTCAATAAAAAACAACAGCAAAGCCTGCTGGAATACATCGAAAACGGACAAATTACCCTGATTGCCTCTACAACCGAAAATCCGTATTTTGCCGTTTATAATGCTCTGATCAGCCGCTCCACGGTATTTGAATTCAAACCCGTTCCGCCAGAGGAAATGCAGAAAGCCGTCGAACGAGCATTCTCCAAAGTCCAGCAAAATATGCCCGCTTCCATTCAAGTGGCAGACGGTGTTACCGCACACATTGCAGGCGGCTGCGGCGGCGATGTCCGAAAGGCAATGAATACCGTAGAACTCTGTATCCTGTCGGCAGAAAAAGTGGAAAATGAACTGCGTATTTCGCTGGAACTGGCACAGGAGTTGACACAAAGAAGCAATATGCGGTACGACAGAGAAAACGACCAGCACTATGACCTGCTCTCTGCCCTGCAAAAATCCATTCGGGGTTCGGATGAAAATGCAGCTCTGCACTATGCTGCACGGCTGTTAGCTGCCGGTGATCTGCTCTCCCTTTGCCGGAGATTATTGGTGATTGCATCGGAAGATATTGGGCTTGCCTATCCACAGGCAGTTGTGATTACGAAAGCCTGCGTAGACAGTGCTTTGCAATTGGGGCTGCCGGAGGCACAAATTCCTCTTGCAGAAGCCATTGTTCTGTTGGCAACTGCCCCAAAATCCAACAGTTCCTATCTTGCCATGCATGCTGCCATGGCAGATGTGGAAAAACATGGGGCACTGGACTTCCCACGGCATCTGCAAAACTGTCATTTTGACGGGGCTGAAGCAGCTGTGAAAGGACAGCATTATTTATATCCGCATGACTATCCGCATCATTATGTAAAGCAGCAATATCTGCCGGATGAAATAAAGGATGCGGTTTACTATCAATTCGGCGATAACAAACAGGAGCAGGCAGCGGCTGCCTATCGAAAAAAACTGCTGGAGGAAACGACAGAATGAAAATTAATGCAATATGTGGTGGTATCTATGCTTCCGGTATCGCCGGACTTTCTTTCCTCAAAAAGCATTCCAATATTCTACAGAAAAAACACACAAATCCACGTTCAGAGTTCTTTGGGAAACCGTTTCCGAACCGTCCGGCGAAAACGCTATGCTGTTCGCCTGTGACCGCTGTCCGCCCTATTCTGTACTCCAATTTGCAATCTGACAACACGAAATTTCT
>JAEDGE010000272.1 GCA_016297675.1 Oscillospiraceae bacterium | reverse complement strand
CATTGTCGGCGATCAAATCGGTTAATTGGTCTTTTAACTTTCCAAGCATATTTTTCACTCCTATTTTTTTATTTTATTTTTGAATTAGCCATTTTACAATGTGCACAATGCCTGCAACCATCCCTGCAATTATGACAACATACCCCAGCACATGATTTACTTTTTCCAAAAATTTAGTTGCTTTTTGAATTCCACTCATTATCTTTTCCATCATTGTTCCCCTTTAAGGTCTTGTAATATCACAAGTTTTTTAAATGCGATGATTCTTTAAAAATGCTTATTTTCTCAGAACTCTTTTACTTTTTTAAAATTTTCTGCTTCAACAAAACCAAGTCCAAAACTTGTACAGCCTCATCTCCGTTTATATCGCTGAGCTGTCCCTGCTGTTGCGTAAGCGGTTGTTTCCGGAGCAGGTATTTCTGAAGCATTACCACATCTGCCATGCTAACCGTTCCATCCAGATTCACATCTCCGGTTTCCCAGACAGGTGCTTCCCCCAAACTATTGAACGAAAGCCCATATTTTTCTGCGTATGGGTGAGCGGTAGAGCCTTCATAGCCAGAAATGATTCCAGAAAAAATAGGACTGCCATCTTCTGAAAGCGTGTTACAAATCGTTTCTGCATCGTCAAACAGCACACAATTCGGATTTAAAATCGTAATTTCTTCTAAGCTGCTGCATTGTGAAAAGGCAGCCTTATCAATTTCAGTGACAGATGCAGGAATCACAATGCTTTTTAAACTGGAACAACCTGCAAATATATGCTCCTCCAACTTTGTGACCTGCTCCGGAATTGCAAAGGTCTCCAATGCGGTGCAGTTTTGAAAAGTGTATTTTCCCAGTTCCGTAACAGTTTCCGGAATCGCAATTTCCTGCAAAGCCGTACAATCGGAAAATGCATAGCTTCCCATGCTGGTCAGCCCTTCTGGCAATGTCACCCTTGTCAAACCAGTACAGCCCGTGAATGCAGCATTGGGAAGAACGGTAACACCATTCGGAATGGTAATTTCCGTCAGGCTGGTGCAATCTCGAAAAACACCATCTCCTAATTGCGTCAGTTTTTCCGGCAATTGTACAGCAGACAAATTGCTGCACTCGGAAAATACACTGCCCTGTATGGTCGTTACTGTATCTGGAATTTCTACACTGCTCAGGCTGCTGCATCCAAAAAACAAGCAGGAACCCAATGTCGTAATACCCTCAGGAATGGTACACTGCTGCAAGGCAGTACAACTGCCGAAGGTATTGATCCCTAAATTCTGGACATTGTCCGGTATCATAATCTCCTCCAGATTTTCCGCACCCAAAAAGGCAAACCCGCTGACCGTCTCCACAGTATCCGGAATGACAAAACTGGAAACTGACTTTGCCGGCGGATACCAAATCAAGGTCGTTCCATCCTTGGAATAGAGAACATCCTCTCTTACAGAAAAATAGGGATTCTCATCTGCCACTGTGAACTTCTGCAAAGAAGAACAGTCACTGAACGCACAGTTTCCAATCGTTTTTACTTGTGCTGGAATGTAAAGCTCTGTAAGGGCAGAGCACATTGAAAATGCATTGCCCTTTATGGTTGTGAGGCTGTCTGGCAGTGTAATCTGCGTAAAAGCACAGCCAGCAAATGCCTGTGTTTCAAGGGTTGTAATGCCCTCTGGTATTGTGACCTGTGTAAGACTGGAACACATCATAAATCCCTGCTTGTGTACAGCTGTAACAGGAATGCCGTTTACTTCTGCTGCAATGTCAGCCGTCTCAATAGATTTGTTTTTTCCTGCACCCACTTCTGCATGGTCATCATACAAATAATAGGTAAGTCCGTCCATGACTACTTCAGTAGCTGTTTCCGCAGCAGCAGAAATGACGGAAACTGATTCCCCGGCAGCAGATGCCGGAATCGGCACACTCCCTGCCAACAATGCAGCAACGGCAAAAGGAATCCACACTTTTTTCATAAAAAATCCTCCTCTATGATGGCACTCCTTACAGAGTGCATTGACAAAAGAAAAACAAGGGACTCTCTATTCAGAAAGCCCCTTTTTTCCATTGATTACACAGAAATCAGTCCAATGGTACGACCCAGCCGAACGGATCCGGCAATTTGCCCCATTGAATACCGG
>JAEDGE010000067.1 GCA_016297675.1 Oscillospiraceae bacterium | reverse complement strand
GAACGCACGTTATCTTAAAAAAGGTGAACATCCCATCCACCCGTTTCGTTTCTGGTATACTGAAACTCGGACAATGTCGCATCATCAAATACAGAGAGCAGTTCTGCAAAATCTGCCACAGTCGGCAAGTTTGGCAGCTCCGAACGAGAAACCCACACCATCTCTCCTTCTTCTGAACTGGTCAGTGTACCAGAAAACCGTTCTGCACGAAATAGAATTACCAGATACCGCCCACCATCCGACATGGGGAACTGTTTGATTCCACACAAATGTGGAGCAACAATCTCCAGACCGGTCTCCTCTCGCATTTCCCGCTTAACGGCTGCGACAAACGATTCTCCAGATTCTACATGACCGCCCGGCAACGTGTAACCTTTCCAGTCCTTTTTCACACGATTCTGGAGTAAAATTCGATCGCCATCACACAATAAACAAAGCACCGTCAATTCAACCGATTCTGTTCGTTTCATCCCACTCTACTCCTTTTTAATAGGTGGCAGTTGCTGGTCTTGCAAGCTGCACTTTCAGGCTTTTCATCTTCACAAAATAAACCGTTACCAACAGCGTATCTGCAAAAATCCATGCAACCGGACTTGCCAGACAAGCTGCTGGATAACCAAAGGTTGGAACAAATGCCACACAGACCAGTACACGTGCAAACAATTCACTGACACCTGCCATCATCGGTAAGAAACTATAACTCATTCCTTGCAAGCCGTTCCGTAAAATAAACAGCAAGCCAAGTGTTGGATAGAAATAAGCATTCAGACGGAGATACTCCTTTACCTGTTCCATAACTTCTGTTTCCGAAGCATCCAAAAACAGCAGTGCCATCCAGCCACCCAATACAATAATCACCACAGCAGAAATCACACAATAAATCATGGAAACTACAATACTGGTGCGAATGCCGCTCCGAATTCGTTCAAACTCTCTTGCCCCACGATTCTGTCCACAGTAAGTTGCCATCGTAATGCCGAGGCATTCCATTGGACCCGTCAATACCATTTGCAGCTTTGAAGCAGCTGTTACAGCCGTAACAGAAACCGTTCCCAATGTATTTACCGATGTCTGCAAAATAATGGATCCCACAGCGGTAATGGAAAATTGCAGTGCCATCGGCAGACCAATCGAAAGCAAGCGTCCGCAATGCTGCAAAGAAACCTTCCATTCATCCTTTTGAATGCGGAAAATTTCATACTTCCGGAACATATAGATCAAGCAGAGAATGCCAGAAACACCCTGTGAAATGACACTGGCATACCCTGCACCAGCAACGCCTGTATGCAATACCAGAATAAACAAAAAGTCTAATCCAATATTCAAAACCGCTGCAATCGCAAGAAAAATCAGTGGTGTGCGGCTATCTCCAATGGAACGCAACATAGAAGATAATAAATTGTACAAAATCGTTGCACTGATGCCAGCGAACACGGTGAAAATATAGTCATATGCATAATCATACAATTCCTCTGGTGTCTTCATCAGTCGCAGTAGGTCACCGGTGAACAAAATCGTTCCGATTGTCATGATAACAGAGAGAAACGCAGATAAGTAAAATGCATTTGCAAGATATTTTCGCAAAGCTTTATTATCTCCTGCACCAAATGCCTGTGAAACCGGAATGGACATTCCAGTACAGATGCCAGTTGCAAATCCCAGCACTAAAAAGCTAACAGCACCAGTAGAACCAACGGCAGCCAACTCATTCACACCGAGACAACGACCAACAATCACGGTATCACAAAGACTGTAGAGCTGCTGTAACATATAGCCAAAAATGAGCGGCATCGCAAACTGTAAAATCAGTGGCAGTGGTTTTCCATGTGTAAGTTCTTTTGTCATAAGCAAACATCCTTTCTTTTTCTTTTTCCTTTTCATTTCTTTTTTCGTGTTTTCTACCGTTTCTCCAGTCGGTATCCCCTTCCAAACGGCTTTGTATATTATAACAGCATGTTTCATGATTTTCCATTGCTTTTTTTCACGAACTTACAGCACAGTTTTTTTGCAAATTGTATAGCGTGTCGAATTTTGTGAAATCGCTTTCAAATATAGAAAATCATGCCGCTTTTAAAAGGCAATCCAAAAAGACGACATTTTTCTGTTTTTTCCCTCTTTCCTTTTGCAAAAAAATATGATATGGTTATAGAAGCGTTCGTTTTCCATCTGCTTGCTATTTTCATCAAAGGAGGATCGCCTATGAAATCGAAAGCGTCCAGCCGCAGCCGCTCGGAACAAACCATCGTTTACATGGAGGTTTACGGCGTGAACCGTGTGGTCTATCGGGTCACCGCCTGCAATACCTACCGCAACAAAGCAATTCATGTTATTTACGGCGTTTCTTTGCAGGATCTCCGCACTGGAGAAACAGCCGAAATTGATTCGTTTTCTAACAATCTGGAAAAAACGGTTTGCTTTGTAAACGACCTGATTCAACAGGAAATTCAACCGTATCAGGTATACAATGCTGCTTTCCGGCAGCTGAGTTTAGAAGTCCCGTTTCTACGTGGTGGCACCGTGTTAGGTTCTTAATGATGTATGCGTACAACAAATCCGTTTGATTTGCCAGCACGTTTTTTCATTCACAGCCACAACATACATCCTCACCAAACTTATGTTAAACATACAACAAGACCGCTGCGGCATCCACGACACCACAGCGGTCTTGTTGGTTGATAAATCTTTATAGACACAATACGCTTATTTTTTCTCTGACAGCATCCGATTCAATGCACTGATCAATGCCCGAATCGAAGACTGAATAATATCTGAATGAATGCCTACGCCCCAATACAGATTGGTACCGTCCTGCAATCCTACATAAGAAACTGCCTTTGCACTGGAACGAACCTCCAATGCATGTTCTGTATAAGTCACCAATGCATAATCCAGACCCAAATATGCCTTCAATGCGTTGCTAACTGCATCCAAACGCCCGTTGCCGTCTGCTGTTACGACTTCTGTTCTGCCGTCATAGGAGATTGTGACCGCAGCGGTAATATTGCCGTCTGCCTTCTGTACATAGTGTACCTCCGGCAGTACAACCGGTGTTTCAATGTTGACATAGGATTCTGTAAAGATGTTCAGAACTTCTTCCGGCTGCAATTCCTTGTGAGCATGGTCGGAAACGCCCTTGACCAGATAGCCAAACGATTCCCGCATCGCTGCCGGAATGTTGAATCCGTACCGAGTTTCCATCAGATAGCCAATGCCGCCCTTGCCGGACTGGCTGTTGATTCGGATGACATCCGCTTCATACTCTCTGCCGACATCCTGCGGATCCAACGGCAGATACGGTACTGTCCAATGTTCGCAGTTCTGCTGCTCTCTCCACTTCATACCCTTTGCAATCGCATCCTGATGCGAACCGCTGAACGCCGCAAATACCAGCTGACCGCTGTACGGAGAACGCTCATAAACATGCATTCTGGTAACCCGTTCATATACTTCTGTAATCATCGGCAGATTGCTGAAGTCCAGCTGCGGATCGACACCCTGCGAATACATATTCAGAGCCAATGTGATAATATCCACGTTACCAGTACGCTCTCCGTTTCCAAACAGCGTTCCCTCTACCCGGTCACCGCCTGCCAGCAAGCCCATTTCCGTATCTGCAACTGCACAGCCTCGGTCGTTGTGCGGATGCAGGGAAACAATCACATTTTCCCGATAGTTCAGGTGGTCGCTCATATACTCTACCTGATTGGCATATACGTGCGGCATCGAGTGCGAAACCGTAACCGGCAGATTGATAATCACCTTATCGTCCGGTGTTGGCTGCCAGATATCCAGCACGGCATTGCAGACCTGTAATGCATATTCCGGCTCTGTACCGGTAAAGCTCTCCGGCGAATATTCAAATACAAAATGTCCTGGTGTCATTGCACGGTATTTTTTACACAGCTCTGCACCCGTTACAGCAATCTGCAAAATCTCTTCCTTGCTCTTCTTAAAGACCTGCTCCCGCTGCGATACAGAAGTGGAATTATACAGATGCACAACCGCATGCTTGACGCCCTTCAATGCTTCAAACGTCTTGGCAATGATATGTTCTCTTGCCTGCGTCAGCACCTGAATGGTCACATCCTCTGGAATCAGATTCTGTTCAATCAGCGTCCGGCAAAATTCATACTCTGTTTCCGAAGCAGCCGGAAACCCTACTTCGATTTCCTTGAAACCGATGTCTACCAGTACTTTAAAGAACTCCAGTTTCTCTTCCAGACTCATCGGCGTAATCAATGCCTGATTGCCATCCCGCAGATCCACACTGCACCAAATCGGTGGCTTTTCAATGTAAGTCTTCGTTGCCCACCGCATCGGGGCATCCTGCACCGGAAAAAATTGTCTGGTATATTTATCAGCCTGTTTCATCATAATACTTCGTTCCTTTCCTGTAAAAATAAAATCCGTTTGGTCTGCTCAAAATGTGATTGGCGTGCTTTGCGTACAAAAAAAGTCCCTTCCTCTGCCGATTCCGGCATAGAGAAAGAGACGAAGAAGCATATTTCTCCGTGGTACCACTCTTCATTGGTGCAAACTGCACCCGCTCTGTCACATCTCTGCAATAATGTGCTTCTCTGTAACGGGAGAACCCCGTCAGTGCTTACTTGCCCTGCTGCTCCCAACAGAAACGTTCTGCACTGCGGCTCAGGGAGGAGGTATCCTGCTTGCTTCCTGCCGTCTCACACCACCCGACGGCTCTCTGCAACGGAAGAAAAGCATCTTTTTTCCCGTCAACGCCTTTTTGCTATCTGACAGCTATTTCTGCTGTCTTTTCTTTATTCTATCGAATTTTTTTTGATTTGTCAAGTACTTTTTTCATTTTTTCTTATTTTTTTTGCTGTACGACGTATTTTCAGCGGAAAGCCGGACAAGGTTTGCAATTTTTTTGTACAAAGTGTAAAAATCCGAAAAGAATGCTTGATTTTATCGGAACAAGGTGCTATACTAAAACACAGATATATTTTTTTGTATCCGTGTCCCGAAGGAGTTTGCCATGTGTAAAAAATTGTATTCGATTGCAGAACCTACTTTTCTGCTAATAGGATTGTTTCCCCGAGTCATTGGCTTCGGGGCATGTCGCATGCCGTAAACCAACCGGTACGAGCGGAACTGTAAAGCAAACAAGAGACATTTCCTTTTATTTTGAATTGCTTTTCACAATGCCTCCGGTGCGTTTGCGGCCGAAGGCATTTTTTGCAGACAGCGAACGGCAGACCGCTGCACCTGCATAAAATGAAAACTGAATCACAAAGTAAAAAAGGTGGAAGACATGAAATTAAATGGTGCACAAATTGTAATTGAAACCCTGATTGAACAAGGTACAACAACCGTCTTCGGCTATCCGGGCGGTCAGGTCATCAACATCTATGATGCCCTGTATCTTGCAAAGGATCGCATTCAGCATATTATCACGGCACATGAACAGGGTGCTTCTCATGCAGCAGACGGCTATGCAAGAGCAACCGGCAAAGTTGGCGTTGTCATCGCTACTTCCGGTCCGGGTGCAACCAATCTGGTGACCGGCATTGCAACGGCTTATCTGGATTCCGTTCCGCTAGTTGCCATCACCGGCAATGTGCCGAACTCCCTGATCGGACGGGACAGCTTCCAAGAAGTTGACATCACTGGCGTAACCATGCCGATCACCAAGCACAACTTCTTTGTAAAGAAAATTGAAGATCTGGCACCGACCATTCGGGATGCATTCCGCATTGCAAAGTCCGGTCGTCCGGGTCCGGTTTTGGTAGACATTCCAAAGGATGTACAAACTGCTCTGTATGAATATACGGCAGAACCGGTTGTAGAAAAAGCATTGATTCCGGAAGCAGATCCGGCTCTGATTGCACAGGCAGTCGAACTGATTGCCGCTGCAAAGAAGCCCTACATTTACATCGGCGGCGGTGCCATCACGGACAACGCTGGTGCAGAGATTATGGCACTGGCTGACAAAATGGATGCACCCATCGGCTGCACCATGATGGGCATTTCCGCTGTGCCAACCGACCATCCACGTTATCTGGGCATGGAAGGCATGCACGGTCACTACGCTTCTTCTATTGCACAGAATGAAGCAGACCTGATTTTGACAGCTGGCTGCCGCTTCAGCGACAGAGGCACGGGCAATACCAAAAAATATGCACGGAATGCCAAAATCATTCACATCGATATTGATGCTTCTGAACTGAATAAAAATATCTCGGTAGAGCTGGGCATCGCCGGTTCTATGAAAAAAATCCTTGCAGATCTGACAGCACTGCTGCCACAGCAAGAACATCCAGAATGGAATAGCCGCATTCAGGAACTGGTTGCAGAAACCAAACGGCTGGAAGCACAAAAAGAAGGCGAACTGACACCGTTTACTGCACTGGATGCAGTCACAGAGGCAGTCAAGAATGCCAATGAAGATGTCATCGTTGCCACAGACGTTGGGCAGCACCAGATGTGGACGGCTCAGCGGTATCCGTTCTCCAAGCCGAGAACCTTTATTTCCAGCGGTGGTCTGGGAACAATGGGCTTTGGTCTGGGTGCTGCAATCGGTGCGGCAACTGCAACCGGTAAAAAAACCGTTCTGGTCACCGGTGACGGCAGCTTCGGCATGAATCTGAATGAGCTGGCAACTGCTGTTACCAATCAAACACCTGTTGTTGTTTTCATCATGAACAACGGGGTGCTGGGCATGGTTCGGCAATGGCAGACCTTGTTCTTCGACAAACACTATTCCAATACCACATTGGAACGGAAAACCGATTTTGTCAAGCTGGCAGAAGCATTCGGACTGCCGGGCTTCCGGGCAGCTTCCCTGCCGGAACTGAAAGAAGTTCTGAAACAGGCATTTGCAGTGGAAGGTCCGGTTCTGGTGGATTGTGCCATTGACTGCGATGCGTTCGTTCTGCCGATGCTGCCGCCGGGCGGTGCGGTAGATGACATCATCGTTGACCCGTCAGCAATGTAAGGAGGAACGTGTAAGATGGAACGGTTTATTATTTCTATTCTGGTGGCAAACCATGCGGGTGTACTGTCCCGTGTTTCGGGTATGTTTACACGGCGTGGCTTCAATATTGATACCCTGACAGTCGGCGAAACGGAATCTCCGGAATTCTCCAGAATCACGATTTCTATGCATGATGAGGAAGCAATCTGTAATCAGATTGTCAAGCAGCTGGAAAAAATGTACGATGTCAAAAAAGTACAGGTCATGAAGCGGGATGAAACTGTCGCAAGAGAACTGCTGCTGATCAAAATCAAAAACTGTGCAGAACAGCGGCAAGATATTATGTCTGTGGTAGATGTCTTCCGGGCAAAAATTACAGATTACTCGCCGGAGGCACTTGTCATTGAAATCCGTGGCGTTTCCACAAAAATCAATGCTTTTATTGAGTTGCTCCAGCCATACGGCATTCTGGAAATGTGCCGCACCGGTTTGGTCGCTCTTGAAAGAGGCGGCAACTGTCTGAAAGACGATTAACCGCTTGTATATTTATCCGATATTTTTTATAAAGGAGTCTTTACGATGGAACAAACAGCAAGAGTTTTTTATCAGGAAGATTGTGATTTGTCTTTACTGTACGGCAAGACCATTGCAGTCATCGGCTACGGCAGCCAGGGACATGCTCACGCATTGAATGCCAAGGAATCCCTCGGCGACAAGGCAAGAGTCATCATTGGTCTGTACGAAGGCAGCAAGTCCTGGGACAAGGCAGTCAAGCAGGGCTTTGAAGTATTTACTGCTGCAGAAGCTGCAAAGCAGGCAGACATCATCATGATCCTGATCAACGATGAAAAGCAGGCTGCTATGTATAAGAAGGATATCGAACCGAACCTCAAGTCCGGCGATATGCTGATGTTCGCACACGGCTTTAACATTCACTTCGGCTGCATCAAGCCGCCGGCAGATGTAGACGTTACCATGATCGCACCGAAGGGACCGGGGCATACTGTAAGAAGCGAATATCAGGCTGGCAAGGGTGTTCCGTGCCTCGTAGCAGTAGAACAGGATGCAACCGGCAAGGCACTGGATATGGCTCTGGCTTATGGTCTGGCAATCGGCGGGGCAAGAGCTGGCGTACTGGAAACCACATTCCGGACAGAAACGGAAACGGACTTGTTCGGTGAACAGGCTGTTCTTTGCGGCGGTGTTTGTGCTCTGATGCAGGCTGGTTTTGAAACACTGGTAGAAGCTGGTTATGACCCAAGAAATGCTTACTTCGAGTGCATTCACGAAATGAAGCTGATCGTTGACCTGATTTACCAGAGCGGTTTCGCAGGCATGCGGTACTCCATTTCTAACACTGCTGAATACGGTGACTATATCACTGGTCCGAAGATCATCACAGAGGATACCAAGAAGGCAATGAAGAAGATCCTGTCCGACATTCAGGACGGTTCATTTGCAAAGGAATTCCTGCTGGATATGTCTGATGCTGGTTCTCAGGTTCACTTCAAGGCAATGCGGAAGCTGGCTTCTGAACATCCGTCTGAAAAGGTCGGCGAAGAAATCCGGAAGCTGTACAGCTGGAACAACGAAGAAGACAAGTTCATCAACAACTAAAATGAAGCAAAAAGCAACCTATCCCCTTATTTGAACGGGACAGCGTAGCGTAAAACCTTTTGAGCTGCTTTCCTGATGTTTCAATCGGGAAAGCAGTTTTTCCATTTACTACATGATAAGAGGTAATCAAAATGGCAGGTAATTTTTACTGTGACGGTGTGGACAAAGCTCCGCAACGTTCCCTTTTTAACGCACTTGGTATGACAAAGGAAGAAATGCAAAGACCATTGGTTGGCATTGTTTCCTCCTATAACGAAATTGTACCGGGTCATATGAATATTGATAAAATTGTAGAAGCTGTGAAAATGGGTGTTGCCATGGCTGGCGGCACGCCGGTGGTCTTTCCGGCTATCGCAGTCTGTGACGGCATTGCCATGGGTCACGTTGGCATGAAGTATTCTCTGGTAACAAGAGATCTGATTGCCGATTCTACCGAATGCATGGCACTGGCACATCACTTTGATGCACTGGTGATGATTCCGAACTGTGACAAAAACGTACCGGGCTTGCTGATGGCAGCTGCCAGAGTCAACGTGCCGACTGTATTTGTCAGCGGCGGTCCGATGTTAGCTGGTCACGTCAAGGGCAGAAAGACCAGTCTTTCCAGTATGTTTGAAGCTGTTGGCTCTTATGATGCCGGAAAATTCACAATAGACGATGTGGAAGAATTTGAAAACAAGGCGTGTCCGACCTGCGGTTCCTGCTCCGGTATGTATACCGCAAACTCCATGAACTGCCTGACGGAAGTACTCGGCATGGGACTGAAAGGCAACGGTACGATTCCAGCTGTTTATTCCGAACGCATCAAACTTGCAAAGCAGGCTGGTATGGCTGTGATGGAACTGTATCGGAAAAATATCCGTCCGAGAGATATCATGACCGCAGAGGCATTTGAAAATGCCCTGACAGCAGATATGGCACTGGGATGTTCTACCAATAGTATGCTGCATATTCCGGCAATTGCTAACGAGTGCGGCATTGCCATCAATCTGGATATGATCAATGAAATCAGTGCAAGAACACCGAATCTCTGTCACCTTGCACCAGCTGGACACACCTATATGGAAGATTTGAACGAAGCAGGCGGTGTCTATGCCGTTCTGAATGAACTGACAAAGAAAAATCTGATTCATACTGACGTCATGACGGTAACCGGAAAGACACTGGGTGAAAATATCAGCGGCTGTATCAATAAAAATCCGGATATTATTCGTCCAATTGAAAACCCATACAGTGAAACAGGCGGTATTGCTGTCCTGCGTGGTAATCTTGCTCCAAACTGCTGTGTTGTTAAGAGAAGTGCAGTTGCAAAGGAAATGCTGGTACACGAAGGCCCTGCCAAAGTATATAATAGTGAAGAAGAGGCCATTGCTGCCATTCGTGGTGGAAAAATCGTTGCAGGTGACGTGGTTGTCATTCGCTATGAAGGTCCTGCTGGTGGCCCTGGCATGAGAGAAATGCTCTCCCCGACTTCTGCAATTGCAGGCATGGGATTGGATAAAGATGTGGCACTGATTACAGACGGTCGTTTCTCTGGTGCAACCAGAGGTGCTTCTATCGGGCATGTTTCTCCGGAAGCAGTAAACGGCGGTCCAATTGCCTATGTACAGGACGGCGATATCATCTCCATCGACATTCCAAACCACAGCATCACACTGCATGTTTCTGATGAAGAACTGGAAGAACGGAAGCAGCATACAAAGATTCTGAAAAAAGAAAACCTGACCGGCTATCTGAAACGATATGCTGCTATGGTTTCTTCTGCGGACAAGGGTGCGATTATTAATCGATAATGTCTGATTTGAATTG
>JAEDGE010000271.1 GCA_016297675.1 Oscillospiraceae bacterium | reverse complement strand
CTCCGATCACAACGGAAAATTGCAGCGCCCGGCGTGCACGCGGTGAAAATTGATCATAGGTCAATGCCGTTCGCATTCCGCGCGGTTCTCCGTTTGCCATCCATTCCATCAGCTTTTCTGCCGTGCCGCACCGTCTGCGCAATAAAGCGCAGGAACTGTCGCGACCTTCCGCCAGTATCCCGTATAATAAATGCTCTGTTCCAACATATGTGCAGCCGCTTTGCTGCGCAATTTCAATTCCGGCATTGATGGCCTGATTGGCCTCCGCATCAAATTTTTCAAACCGAATCACCGCATATCCATCCTTTCGAAATAAACTCATGGATATTGTAACCGATTTCTGCTTTGCTTAATCAAGCACATTAAATAAGCCGCATTCGGTCCACTTCCGAAATGCGGCTGTCAAATATTCAAGTGAAACAAACGTAGAAATTATGTAGCCGCATGAAGCTGCGTCCGCATCCAATCCGCACGCAGGTGGTTTAATTCCTGTACGGACATACATTGCAAATTTGCGTTCAATAATGTAGTCGGCTGAATCGAGTCCAGTAAATCACACAGCTTTTTCGCGGGAATAATCGGACAGATACCAATGGCACCGGCCAAACGCAAGTCGGACAGCAATTCAATTCCATCATCCGCTGAGAGCGCATCCGCCTGGCAAAGAAATGTGACCGCTTTTTGTGCGCGGTTTTTTGCCTCTTCTGTACGCTGATAATCCGTTTCCACCTGCGCCTCCTGCCGTGCCAACTGAGTCGCTATAGCAGACAAATTTTCCATGCTTTCGGTTTCGGATAATCCCATTGACAGTCGATTGGTCAACGAATAAAATGCACCGGCCGCGTCATTACCATTTCCGTATCGTCCATGCAACAGAAAGCCCATCTGAAGCAGAAAATCCGCCGTACGAAACACCCCATGGTTTTCCTTTAAAACCGGCAAATGTATCAGCACGGAAGCCTCCAGCCCGGTTCCCAAGCCTGCCGGAGACGGAGAAAGATAACCGAATTCATCGTCAAAGGCATAAATAAATCGTTTTTCAAACTGTTCATCCCATTTCCGAACCTCCGCATAGGTTGATTCAAATGAACAGCCCACGCCAAAACAAACGATTTCAATGTGATTATCACAGTTCAAATTGACAAACAGGTGCTGATCCGGACTGCAAAGAACCGCTTTCCCGTTTGGGCTTTTGGCATGATCGGAATCAATAATCTGCCGTTCTGCCAGGCTGTAAAGCTGCGCCTGAGTTAATTGATTTAAATACAGCGGTGTAAAATCGGTCCCTTGCTGAATTACATTGGATAGTTCTTGCGTCAACTGCATTTTTTGAATATCGTTCAAATGCTGCGGAAACGGGAGTTTTCGTAAATTCCGTGACAGGCGCAGCGTCGTACCTAATATCAGATCATTCATTTATTTTTCTCCCTTCGTACGACTTACTGCTGCACATGGTTTTCCAGATCGCGGATATAATCCCGCAGCACAGCAGCCTGTTCAAAATTTTGCTGCTCGATCGCGTTTTGCAATCGGATACGGGCTTCGCTGAGTTGCGCTTCCCGCCGCATTTTGGGACTGGAATTGAGCGGGACATGACCGCTGTATTTTGCTTCGCCGTGAATCTGACGAACAATCTCCTGAATTTTATCCCGAAATGCGGTATAACATTCCGAGCATCCGGCCACGCCCATCGATACAATGTCCTGAATGGTACAACCACAGCACGGGCATCGACGGCCAATGTCTTTCTCGGTGAAATGCACGTCTTTATTCCCATCCGGATCAAATTGGTTGACCCTTTTGGCATATCCCAGTTTCACTGCACATTCGGTACACAAATAATAATCGGTGATCGCACCAGCGCTGATTTTCTGAACATGAACAGAAGCGCTCCGTCCCTTACATACGTCACAAATCATGTTGGTTCCCCCATTCAGATTTCAATGTTTTCGCGATTCTATATTTATTATAGAAGCCAGATTTCATTTCGTCAAGTCCATTTCCGGATCATCTCACATTTTCAAGTCGTAAACTTTTTAATCACCGAATCCTTTCCCGCGCCATAGTATGGTGTGATCTTAAATCTAAGGAGGCAATGCTCATGTGTAACAATGGTTTTGGCGGAGGCTGCTGGTGGA
>JAEDGE010000270.1 GCA_016297675.1 Oscillospiraceae bacterium | reverse complement strand
GAAAAGGTGGACTATACCTTGCCTTCTCAAGTGACAACCACAACTGTTACCACTATAACCACCGTTACGACCACGACAACAACAAAACCAACTGAAACCACCACGCTTTCCACCACCACAACAACAAAACCGACTGAAACCACCACGGTTTCCACCACCACAACAACGGCAAAACCGACTGAAACCACCACGGTTTCCACCACATCCAAACTCGAAGAGATGCCGCAGTATGGAGATGCCAATCTGGACGGTGTGATTGATTTGCGGGATGCCATTGTAATAAACAAATATCTGGCAGGCAGTATCACGCTGTCAGAAACGGCTCTGAAAAATGGAGATTGCAATGCCGACAACAATACAAACGAGGAAGATGCCAACATTTTGATCCAATTTGTCATTATGGCCATTACAGATCTACCCTATCAGGGATAATGAAAGGAGCATATCATGATTATGAAACACCTCAGAAAACAATCTCTCGCACTTATAACGGCTGCTGTTTGCGGTGTGCTGCCACTTCTTCCAGCAATTCCCGTTTCAGCAGACACAGTCAGCTATCCAGTACAGGAAATCCGCATTGGAATTGCAAATACTGACCGCAATCTTTATGCCAATGACGGCAATCTTTCTTCCCAAACAGAAACCGGTAGCCGTAATGAAAAGTGGTCTATCACTTATGTCAGCGACGGCATATATGAGATTGTACAGTCTGCCAGCGGTGCTTTGCTGACTGTGCAAAACGGCACTTGCACTCTCGCAGCAGATACAGACAGCTCGACACAGCGTTGGAACATTGTAGGGGTACAAAATGACTTTGACGGTTATACCCTATATTATAAAATTGTAAGCAATGCGGACAGCAGTCAGGCTCTCACCTTTTCACCGGAAACCAATACTTTTTCCACCACTGCCTATACTGGTGCAACTTATCAGAAGTTCAAACTGAATTGTGATGGTTTGGAAGGATTTGCTGCTAACTGTCAAGTTGCAGAGGGCGAAAAAGCTGGTACCATCGGCGGTTTGCTGGGGAAGACGGTCATTGTCAGCACCGTGGAAGACTTCAAATCTGCTCTGGACAGCACGGAGCCATTGACCATCGTGGTCAATGGCAATCTGGATATGCAGAAGGAATATCACACCCGCATTCGGGATAACAAAACCATTGTGGGAGCATACGGTACGAATCAGATTGCAGACTGTATGCTTCGCACCAACAACGAATACGGTAATGAGGGGGATAACCCCAGCGATAATATTATCATCCGGAATATTGATTTTCGTGCAAAAAACGTAGAGGATCGAATCTTGATCAATATCTGGTCTTCTCGGAATATCTGGGTGGATCACTGTACATTTGTAAGCGAGTTGACCCGCGATAGAGATGAAGTCGGCAAGTTTATCTGGCTGAATACGCCGTATGAGAGCTATCTGGATGCCAAAGACCGGCTGCGAAGTCCGGACTATATTACATTGTCCTATAATATTTTCCGGAATCGTTACTGGACAGTTGCCTATGGCACACAGAACGAAGAAACCACTCGCTGCCGTACCTCTGTCATGTACAACTGGTGGGATCAGTGCGTGAGAAGATGTCCGCAGATTGGAAACGGCATTGGTCACATTTACAATAACTTCTACAGCGGCACAGACAGTGGCATTCCAGATGGTACTTCTCAAATGATTCCAGGCGAAGGTTCTACCTATCTCAGTGAAAATTGTCGATTTGAATGTTTTAAAGGGGTAGAAGTTGCCATTGATGCAAATGCAAAATATCGGGACAGCGGTTCATATACTGCCGATAACAGCACCTCTACGCCATATCTGCTGGCAAATACATTGAAAAAGAAAAATTACACACAGCATGACTGGACGCCCTCACAGGAGAACTATGGCTATGCATTGATTGCTGGCTACAACACCAGCAACACGGATACCAAACAATTTTGCAAAACCTATGCCGGCTGTTTTTCCTCCTATGATAAAATTAAGTATATCACAGACAGTGATTTGCAAAATTACGTTGTACAGTCCTATGCAGAACCGTTCCTGACATCTATTTCTGTTGGGACAGAACCAGTAGAAAAAACTGGAGCAGTCATGGACACCAGTGTCAAATATATGTTCAAAAATGTCGGCAGCCAGA
>JAEDGE010000269.1 GCA_016297675.1 Oscillospiraceae bacterium | reverse complement strand
ACGGATGAAACGAAAGAAAATGCACTTGCCACCATTTTCGGGACAGAGGCGTTATCCGGTTTGCAGACCATGATGAATGCGACACCAGGCAGCATTGAGGAAATGACCAACGCGTTGCAGAATTGTGACGGTGCCTCTGCGAAAGCGTCTGCTGCCATGAAAAGCGGTGTTGGCGGTGCGATTGAGAACATGCAAGGGGCAATCGAATCCTTTTCGATTACGGTCGGCACGGCATTTTTGCCGACGATGCAGACCGCTGCGGAAACGGTTGCCGGTATTTTTGCTGCCATGACAACGGCTTTCCATGAAAATGGGTTTGTCGGTGCGTTGGATGCCGCACTGAACCGGATTCAGGCACTGGCACAAGCCGAAACCATTGCACCAATTTTCGGAACGATTGCCGAAAAAATTGCGATGGTACGGGAAAAAATCGCAGAATGGCAGGATGCCGGTGTGCCGATTGAAAAGATTGCGATTGCAGCGGCGGCACTGGGTCCTGCGTTGATGGCAGTCGGAAAAGCAACTTCCATCATCGGTGGTGTGGTTGGTATGTTTGGCAAGCTGTCTTCTACCGTTGGAAGTGCTTTCGGGATGCTGTCAAAGGTAACTGGCATCATCGGTGGGATGTCTGCTCCGATTCTGATTGTGGTGGGCAGTATTGCGGCTCTGGTTGCTGGATTTACATGGCTTTACAACAGCAGCGATCTTGCAAAAATGGAAATGCAGGGAGCATTTCAGGAGATACAGGCAACCATTCAAACGGCAATCGCTGCCATTCAGCCGGTGATAGAATCCATTGTCACTGCCTTTACCAGTATGGGCAGTGCTCTATTACCGGCATTGCAATCTACCCTGTTGTCTCTTGTGCCAGTTGTCACACAAATCATAGAAAGCCTAGTTCCCGTTCTGACGCAGATTATTACAATTGTTTCTGACATCATTGTGCAGATAATTCCCATGGTACAGGAACTAATCACCATGCTGCTGCCGATTATGACAGAAGTGGCACAGATGATTGGAGAGGTATTTGCTGCCATTCTGCCGGTTATTTCTGAAATTCTCACAGCCGTTACCCCGCTGATTGCACAAATTATAGATGTGGTGAAGCAAATTTTACCGGTTATTACGGAGATTGTTACTGCAATCGTATCGTCAATTTTACCGGCAATCACTGACCTGATTCAAACTCTTATGCCAGTGGTGACACAAATTATTTCTGTCCTGATTCCGGCAATCTCCTCTATTATGGATGCTGTCATGCCAATTATTCAGCAAATTCTTCCGGTGATAGTAGATTTGATGCAAAAGCTATTGCCGGTGTTTACGCAAATCATTAGCATGGTTGGACAGCTGGTTGCCGCTTTAGCCCCTGTCATTGCACAATTGATAGAGCAGCTAGCACCGATTATTACCAATGTTATCAACATGATATCCAATCTAATTACGACCTTAATGCCAGCAATTACGGCAGCCATCAATATTGTGATTTCTGTGATAGATGTGATTATGGCAGTAATAGAAGCACTTCTGCCAGTCATAACTGGAATTGTTTCGACTGTCAGCAGTGCAATTAGTACAGTAATTTCTATTTTAGAGCCAATTATTTCTGTCGTTATGGCAATTATCAACGGAATTATGGCGGTGGTTACGCCAATTATCACTTATATTGCGGATTTGATTGCCATTATTCTGGAATTGATTGCCCCTATCATTGATTTTATTGGCGGTATTTTAGATGTAGTCTGGACTGTTGTGTCCAGTATTTGGTCATTTGTTGCGGACTATGCTTCTAAAATTAGCAACAAGATTTCTGATTTTGTGACTGCGGCATCTGGCATCATTTCCAATCTTTCTGCAATCGTTTCCAATGTATTCAACACGATATTCAGTGTTGTGAAGAATATCATGGACAAAGTGAAGAATATTTTCTCCAACGTTTTTGACAAAATCAAAGGGATGTGGAATGGACTGATGGACTTTGTTGGCGGTATTTTTGATGGGATTGGAGAAGCCGTAGACACCTTAATCAATGGTGCAAAGGGGTTGATTAACGGATTTATCGGCGGCATTAACTTTGCCATTGATGTCATCAATGCCATTCCTGGTGTTTCCATTGCTCCGCTGGATTATCTGGCACATGGTACCGACAAC
>JAEDGE010000268.1 GCA_016297675.1 Oscillospiraceae bacterium | reverse complement strand
GGAGGATCTTTACCGCCGTGCTGCCCTGCGGACGTTGCTGGAAGCTGGCGTTTTCGATTAAATTGTATTACTAAAGAATGGAACGGTTCAGACCGTTCGTCGGGTTGCAACATGTTGAAGGGAATAGGGCTGCTATTGTTGGTACTTTGCGGCGGACTCTGCGGTTTTTATGCCGCTGCCAGTGTACGGAGAAAACAACAGCAGTTTGTTACACTTTCCGCTCTGCTGCATGAATTGGAAATCAGTATGTGGTGTCATGGCGGTACGTTACAGGAACTGTTGGAACTTTTAACGCAACGGGAGACCTATCGTTGTTTTTCATTTTTGGGAGACACCATTGCATCCATGCAGGAACAAGCATCTTTTTCAGTAGCATGGCGGGAAGCGGTACAGGCAGATGCTGCCCTTTCTGTGGATAGTAAGCAGCTGCTTTGCGAGTTGGGGGAGGAGCTGGGTACCAGTGATCTGTATTCTCAGCGGGAGATATTGGAGCGATACCGCAACCGTCTTCAGCAGCAGGAGGCTTCTCAGCGGGAAGCCAGCCAGAAGAAAATCAAACTGTATCAGAGCATGGGATTACTGGCTGGCATGGCAATTGCGATTCTGCTTTGCTGAAATTTTATTTGCCGCATGCAGCTGCTGTCCACGGAAATCAATTTTTAAATGATGGTGTAAATTCTATGCCACAGGCGACTGCGGTCAAGTTGGCTTGAATAAAATTTCTTCAAGGATGCATTTCCGCATCTTCTCAAAGAAAACTGAAAAAAATGGTTTCCCATGATGTGGAAAACCGATTGAAAGAATGTATTTCCATCGGACTCATGTGAAGAAAAAAGAGGAAGCAGGATGGATATCGATCTGATTTTTAAAATTGCCGGGACGGGTATCATTGTTGCAGTGTTAAATTTGGTACTAAAACGAGCCGAGCGAGAGGAACAGGCAATGATGACCACACTAGCCGGTCTAATCGTAGTATTGGTGTTGATTGTGCAGGAAATCGGCTCTCTGTTTGAAACAGTAAAGTCGGTGTTTGGGCTATGATAGAATCCACAGGAATGACCGCTGCGGTCTGTGTGATTGGAGCCATACTGGCTTGCCTGCTCAAGCAATACTGCAAAGAACAGGCATTGTTTTGTTCTATTGGTGTTTGCGTATTGGTGATGCTTTCCATTTGTGCGTATTTTTCGCCGATTGCTGCACAAATCAACGAATTATTTTTAAAAACAGAGTTGGATGTACAATATCTGGAAATGCTCTGGAAGTCCATTGGCATCTGCTATTTAACCGGTATCGCTGCTGATCTTTGTCGGGACAGCGGAGAAAGTGCCATGGCATCGGTTGCAGAACTATGGGGACGGATTACATTGCTGGTACTGATGCTGCCGATGGCGAAGAGTCTGTTGGAGCTGATGATAGGAGTGCTGCAATGAGCAAAAAGCGGAATGGAATGATAATGGGTATGGTGCTGCTGTTCATAGGAATTTGTTTGCTGTTTGCACCGCCGGTACAGGCAGCACAGCAGGATGTCTTGTTAGAGCAGAGTGGTGCAGCAGACCTGACAGAAGCGGTGGACGGCAGTATACAGGCAGAACTGGAATCCTATGGAATTTCGATGGACGAGCCGGAGAGCATTCAGAAGTTTGGAATCGGAACGGTGTTTACAATTATAAAGAAGGGCATACAGGACGATATCACGGCACCGCTGCGGCTTTTGATGTTGTTTTCTGCCGTGATTCTCTGTTCTGCGTTGCTACATGCTGTACAGCAAGGGAAAAATGCGATTATTTGTGAGATGATTGGGGTGATGGGAGCAGTTTCCGCCTGTGCCAAAGAGCTTTGCGACTGTTTTCAGCAGGGGAAAACCATTTTAGGGCAATGTACCGATTTTATGACGATGTTCACGCCAGTTTTCTCCATGTTGATGACAGCAACCGGACAAATTGGAACCGCAGCTGCCTATCAAACAGGAATGCTATTTTTGACCAATTGCATGATGCAGGTAATTGACCATATCTTGCTGCCGTTTTTGAGTATGAGCTTTGCCATTGCGATTGCCAATGCCGTGCATACAGAGCATACATTAGATGGTTTGCTGCAGTTGACGAAGACGATTGTCACATGGAGTCTGGGATTTTTGATGTCTATTTTTATTGGTGTCATTTCG
>JAEDGE010000267.1 GCA_016297675.1 Oscillospiraceae bacterium | reverse complement strand
TTGAAGTATTTGATGCTTCTGAATTTTATTGATTTTTAGAATAGAGGATGGTATAAAATCACAAATTTATTTTTACCAAACACCTCAGCCACTTCGATGAGTTTCGGATTCGCCGCATGAATGCCGCTGATGGTGTTTAACAGGCATGGCCAGAATGCACCAATGAAAATCAATGCAGTTTTTGATGTTTCACCGATACCCATCATCAGAATAAACAGCGGTATGCAGGCAATGGGCGGTATGGGTCGCAATAATCCAATCAGCGTGAGAAACAGCTGATTCAACCTTGTATACAGTCCAATTAGTACGCCAAGAAACACGCCTGATGCTGCACCAAGGAGATACCCAAGAATGACTCTGCGAAAACTTACGACGATATGTTCCAATAGACTTCCGTCCGAAATCATTTTTGTCAATTGCAGCCACATTTTATGCGGTGTGGGAATAATCGATGGATTAAACAGTTCCTTGTTACTGCCCACAAACCAGAAAACAAGGAGCAGGATTGGCAGAATCAGAGAAATCAGAACCGATACGGCAGTATTATTTGGAAGAATCTGCTTTTTTCGTTTTCGTTTTTCCACAATTCTTCACTCCTTATTCTGCGTATTTGTCCAGATGCACGTAGAGGGGAAACTTTTCCTTATGCTGTGCCTGTTGTACTTGATAGGTCTGTTCGTAAATTTCAAGCGGCTGAATATAATACACTGCCACAAGATCGTTGTCCGGATTGCGTTCCTCTGCTTTCCGGTAAAACGCTTCATATTCCTTTCCGAACACTCTTGTTCTGATTGGCTTTCCTTTGATAAACCAGCTCTTTTTATCGGCAGTCACCGCAGTGATAGAAATGTTCTTATCAAACCAGATGCTGTTTACCATGTTGATATTGGTCTGGGACTTCTCAAAGAATTCCAGATAAACAATATTTCCATCCGCATCCGCAAAGATGGACTGCTTTACAGTTGCGTGTACCTCTCCCTCTGGGGTCAGTGTGGAAAGCAGCTTGATTGTTCCTTCATCTGACAGGATTTTTTGCAATTCTGCATTGATTTTAACACCCATAGCAATCATTCTCCTTTTACTGTTTCAATAAACTTGGTATTGATATGATTTTCTTTTAAGTCAGAAATTTCCTCGTCTATAATATCATTTTCAATCAGAAAATCTTGCGTACTGAGCAATGCTTCCAAATCGGAATCTGTAAAGCCCATGTCAGTGTCCAGAAGTGGATAGAGTTCCTTGATAACTGCTTCGTCGATTCCCGTGCCGTCGGCAATGATCCCTGCCACTTGATCAAGATGCTCCGAAGTGTACTCCGTCGCTTTATAGATCACTTCCACAAGCTTCTGCGTTACATCCGGATGTTGGCTGACAAAATCGTTTGTTCCGATGAGATAAGCATATGCACCGTTTCCTGTCAGATCAGCAATTTGCTTGATGTCGCCGCTTTGAATATTGGAGTAGAGCGAGAAAATCGTACCGATAAACACATCCACATCGCCGGCATTAATTGCAGCAATGGCATCCCCTGCAGCACTCATATTGGTCAGCTGCACATCATCTAAAGAAATGTTGTTATCCTGTAATACGCCAATCAGAGATTTATGCACATAAGTACCGATGGGAACTGCAATATTTTTTCCTTTCAAGTCCGCAGCCGACTGGATATCGGAATCTGCATCCGCTACCAGAATCAGCGTTTTTTCCTGCCGCAACTCTGTTGCAAGTAGTGTCAGATCCACACCGTTAGCAACACCGGATAAAAATGGCTGGTCGCCTTCGTTAATCGCAATATCAATATCACCGGCAGTAATGGCTTCATTGATCTCAGGACCTGTGGTAAAACCGGTGAGATTGACTTTTACGTTATCTTCACCGAACACCTCATCCCAGATGCCATATTCCTGTGCAATCTGAATGTAATAGCCCCATACAAAGCTGTCAAAATAAGCAACGTTTACAGTAACTTCTCCATCTTGTCCGGATGTAGTTGATTCTGTCTTGTCCGTACGCTCTACCTCAGTACCGCATCCCGTCAGACCAGCTGCCAATAACGATGCAGCAATGATTGCTGCTGTCAGTCTGTACACGTACTGTTTCAATTTCATGATAGATACCTCCTGTGGTTTTCTATTTTTGATTTTTCTTTTTCTCTTCTCTGCATGTT
>JAEDGE010000266.1 GCA_016297675.1 Oscillospiraceae bacterium | reverse complement strand
TGTGTTCATCCGCGAAGTTTTCCTCAATGTACGCCACTGCTTTTGCGCAGCGATCCTCTGCTTTTTCCCAGTTGAAAATACCGGGACGGGGGGTGACATCTCTGCGAATGGGAACAAGACCGATCTTAACCTGATAGTTCAGCATTTTCTTAACCTCCAAGATTGAATCTCGCATTTTCAAAATCATCGTATCAAAACCCGGCTTCTGCGTTCCTGATGCGCATTTTGGGTTTTCTGTATTATAGCACAACACTATCTGCTTTTCCATATCTTTTTTATTTTTATTACAACTTTTCTTTTTATATTCTGATGGATAATTTCAATGCAGCATGCGGCGGCACCTGATCAAACCGCCAAACAGGCGCAGATACCCTTTTCAAACACATGGATTGCAGAAAATATTCTGCGATCAGTTGTGGAAAAGCCGTGGAAACTGTGCTATACTGTCATATAGACTTTGCGATCCCGTACCGTCTGATTTCGCTCTGGCAAGGAAAGGAACATGAATATGGCGAAAAACGAACCCGCAACCCCGGCAGTCGTACTTAGAGTTCAGGAGTTGATCCCCACGCTGAGCAAATCAGAACAGCGTGTTGCGAAATATATCATTGATCACCCGGATCAGGTGATCAACCTCTCCGTGGCGGCTCTGGCGGATGCCGCAGGTGTGTCAGACCCCACGGTGGTGCGTGCCTGCAAACGGCTCGGCTTTGTCTGCTACCAGGATCTGAAGGTCACTTTAGCCCAGAGCATCGTAACCCCTTTACAAAACATCCATGAGCAGATTGCCCCGGATGACGATATTCAAAAGATCGTCGGCAAAGTCTTTAACAGCGCCATCCATACCTTGCAATATACCTATGATAACCTTCAGACAGGCGATGTACAAAACGCGGCAGAGCTGCTGATGTCTGCCCGGCGTATCTTCATTTTCGGCATCGGTGCCTCCGGAGCCATTGCGCTGGATCTGCAGCACAAGCTGCTGCGTCTGGGGCTGGATGCCTGCGCTTATGCGGACGCCCACCTCCAGGCCATTACCAGCGTCTACTGCACCCGTGAGGATGTGGTGGTAGCCATCAGCCACTCAGGCAGCTCCAAAATCATCGTCGATAATGTCCGCATGGCCAGAGACAACGGCGCAAAGGTCATCAGCCTGACCAGTGTTGGCAGGTCGCCTCTGTCCAAAATGGCGGATATCTGTCTGTTCACAGCCTCTCTGGAAACCAAATACCGGATTCTGGCTATTTCCTCCCGGATCGCCGAGCTGACCATCATCGACTCCATTTATACCTACATTGCCATGCGATGCGACAGCATCAAACAGATGAAAGTGGAAAAGGCTATGAAGGATTTGAAATACTGATTGTGCGCTGTTCCCTCGCCGCCGTTTTCCCGTCCGCCACGGCTCCATTCCGTGATAACTTCAATAAACAGGACCGTCGGTCAAAATGGCCGCGGTCCTTCCCTTTGTGCAAGGTATTCTTTGAATTGTTCCCCCGATATAAAAATGGCCGGTCCGCTGAATAATCAGCGATACCGGCCTTCAAATGCCCGCTTCGGTCGTTTGGCTCCCTCATGTTGATGTTTTGCATCCATGAAATTCGAGCGCTTTTGGGGGTAAAAAAAGTGGAAACCGCCGATAACTCCAGTGGGTTTCGTCGTGCAGTCATTCAGACTGCATCCTGCAAAGAGTAACCAAACGGAGCAGAATTGCGGAAAAAGTAAGCAAAAGTAATGCATAGGCTCAATTCGAAAAATTGTAATTTAGCAAATTGTTTATATTCTATAGATTTTGTTTGCTTTCTTATATGTGTTTGTTTCGATGACAAAATCACCATATTCAATTTGCAGGTTGCCGTTAGAACCGAACATGACAAAATGTCTGCTTATGATGTGATTTTCATAGAAGATTGCATCGTATACATTTACCCCCAAAAGGTCACACGGTGTGTCAACAATAATCGTATTTTTTTCTTTTACTTTTCGAATGACTTCGCTTGCCTTTGCATTGTAACTATCTATCGAGTATTTCATATTGTAATCTGATACACACTTTTTTCCATCAACATCATTTAGGATTGCTTCTGAAAATGTAACAGATGAAAAGCCATCTTCGAAAGCAATATTGTTTTCTGTCATAACAAACAGCAGCAATGCACCGATGTCATAGCATG
>JAEDGE010000066.1 GCA_016297675.1 Oscillospiraceae bacterium | reverse complement strand
TTTTCTATCAATTGTTATTCTGCTTTGGTTGTTTCGTGACTGCGGTGCATATTGACAGTTTCAATATTCGCAAACCGATTCAGATTTTCTGCAATGTTTCGATCATCTGCTTGTCCAATCAACTTATCCCGGCTCTTCTTTGTCACTTCTGGTTCAATATGTCGGCTCGGTCCGCCCACACATCCGCCAACACACGCCATGCCTTCTACGAAGTCTGCCGGCAATTTTCCCAACTTCATAAGCAGCAATGCTTTCTTGCACTCCTCTGCACCATTGCACTTATGTACTTTGATCTCTTCTGTAAAGCCCTGTTCTTTCATGCCTTCCAAAACTGCTGCGGTTACACCGCCACTATCACCAAATCTCTTTCCAAAGACACTGCCATCCTGCTGCTCATTTGGTTCTGGTTTCAGGGTGATACCTTTTGCACGAATAATCGCACGAATTTCGCCAAATGTCAGCACATAATCTGCATTGCCCTCCAGACGCTGTTCCAATACTTCACTTTTCTTGGCAACACACGGTCCGATAAAGACCGTAATGGTTCCCGGATGCTCTGCCTTCAATTTCCGAGATACCGCACACATTGGAGAAACCGTAGTCGAAGCATTTTCTTTCAGCATCGGATAATGTTTTTCAATCATATTTACAAATGCCGGACAACAAGAAGTGGTTTTCTTTTTCCCTTCTTGATATGCCTCTGCCCACTCGGCTGCTTCTGAATTGGCAGTCATATCCGCACCCAATGCCACCTCTACTAAATCCGCAAAGCCAACCTGCTGTAACGCTTTTCTCCAGCTTGCAACGGTGATCCCATCGCCGAACTGTCCTTCTGCACTGGGAGCAATCATCGCAACGACCCGTTTTCCTGCCACCAAATCTTTTACCACATCCACCAAAAATGCTTTTGAACTAATCGCACCAAACGGGCAACTGTGAATGCAATGTCCGCATTCAATGCATTTACTCTCGTCAATTCGGCAAACACCATATTCATCCATTGTCATGGCATTCACCGGACAACTCCGTTTACAGGGACGAATCAAATCTGCAATCGCATTGTAGGGACAAGCTTTTGCACATTTTCCGCATTCTTTACAAAGAGATGGATTAATATGAGCTCTGGTGCGTCCAATGTCAATGGCTCCAAAGTGACAGGACTGCTGACAAGCCTTTCCCATACACTTCTGGCAGTTATCCGTTACTACATACCGAGAAATCGGACACTCCTCACAGGCAGCCCGCACGACCTGTACGACCAGATTATTGGGAGCTCCTTCTACGTTTTTGCCCTCTGCCAGCCGTACACGCTGCCGCACAATTTCCCGTTCTTTATAGACGCAGCAACGATATTTTGCAGTTGGCCCTGGCATCAGCCGCAACGGCAGCTCATCCTTCTCTTCCTCGAATTTTCCAGCGAAAACCAGCTTTGCAACTTCCTCCAAAATTTCATGTTTTATCTTAACAATCGTCGCATCATTCGTAGCCATGTTTTAACTCCTCTGTTTTCAACACTTTTTATCCACCCACTCCATCCCTATGATTCTTTGTCAAAATACACAAAGATGGTATACATATAGTATACCTGTTTTTACTGCATTTGTCAAGCAAAGAGTCCTGCACAAAGCTGAAAAAACCACATAATTTTTTAGTAAAAACAGCTGTACATTATTTCGTGCACAGCCGTTTTTTCTATTATTTCTGTATTTTCTTCCATTGATATCCAGCCCATCGATTTTGCGCAAATGGTTCCTGCTCTCCTTTGGCATGAATTTCTCCTGTCCAACCATTAAGAGAGACTTGCTGCGTATATTGCAAGAGACTGGATGCTGCACGCACACCTGTCAATACCGGAAAGGATACATTTGGACTTGCCAATGCAGCGACTTCTTCATAGGTTCGCTCTTCTTCAATGATCAGTCCTTTTAAAGGCAGCAATAACAATTCTTTTGAAAGATGCTCTGCCACTAAAATTTTTCCTTCCAGCTGCTTTGCATCCAACTTCGTTTCTACATTGCAAATGATCACACTTCCCTTTGCCATTCCCGGCATACAAGGTCTTCCCTGTGTTTTCCCATTACCGCTTGGGAAAACAATTTGCGTCAACGGCTCTTCTCTTTGTCCGATGCATTTTTCCTGCAAAACCATTTCAGTATAGTTCGGCAACTTCTGGTACCATTCATACGCAGCTTTTCTCCATTTTGGTTTTTCTGCATCCCATCGTATCGAAGGATCTTCCATAGAAGCACGCACTTCTTTCAATGTTAGATAATGCACATCTTCTGCATTGGACAGACATCCTGCTTCTTCCAGCCGCTTTCCTGCTGCCTGAAACAGTGTTTTGAACAATGTTACCAGTTGATCCTGCTGTTTTAAAAACTGTTTGCGGTAGTTTTCCGATTTTTGTGCCACTGCAATTCGCTTTTTCAGCCGTTTTCCAGCCTCTGGTGGAACTGGCAACATACCTGCTGCATATTGATAACATGCACTGAAAGGGATGTTCCGATTCATTTTCTCTAAACTTTTTCTCAAACGCTGAATGGCAATGCGGCTGTTTAAAACACCCAACAGCGTGTAATGCCAACATGCAATCATAGTACTCTGCAACGTTCGATAACATTTATTTAATTCCGCAAGCGACATTTCAGAAAAGTCATAGGATTGATATTTTTCAATTTTCTGCACTAATAATTGCAATTTCTCCTGAACTGTTTTAAAGTCTGATCGTCTCATCTGGTTGCTGATAAAACTAACATATCGATGAACCAGCCAGGAACGCAACCCTTCTTTATCATGCAACAACGCATAAACATTTTTAAAGCTTTGCTGCTTGTTAAAAGTTGGAAAATAATGCAGTAACTCATTCCAATGCTCCGCACAAAAATAAATTCTGCCATTGATATAAATCACAATGTCTTCTGTGATTTCCGGCACCTGATAGGCTCCTTTAAATACATGCAGCGTCCGCTTAAAGAAGCTATAGATCACATGGTTATACATATTCTGCATATAGCTTGCCATCAATGGTGTACAGGTTGTTGGATAAAGGGTACTCAATACACTGCGGCTGTCGAACAGAATGCCCTCACACGGCGGTTTCATGGTACGTCTTACGGTAATGGCAAAAAGCTGTTGTGTCTCTGATTCAACAAAAACAGAAACTTGTAGCTGCATACCAAACTGCGATTTTACAATTTGTACAGCTTGCTCTATTTGCCACAACAAGAACGGCTCCAGCGGTTTTTGTCCATCTGGTAAATTATAGTATAAAATATGATCCGTATCATGATAACAGATTTGCATCGTAGGGGTATCCTGCCAAACCAAATCTGCATTCCAGCCGCATCCCATTTGAATGCGGGTTTCATTCAGAATACCATCTGCACTGTTTCCATCAATAACACCAAACTCTGTAAACTCTTTGATTTCCTGTATGATAATATGAAAGCTGATTTGTTCAGATGCAACCGACTCCGCTTCCATGATTTGCTGTCGATAGGTGTCTCGTTCCTGCAACAGACGTTCCACATAACGATAGAGGACATATTTTTTAATATTTGTATAAACGGGCAATGTAATCTCCGGCACAGGCATTCTGCCGGTTTTGTCAGTTTTTCCATTTTTAATGGTTGCTGTCATTCGGACATGAAATTGTAGAACATCTTGAAAATGCGTTGCAAAATAAGCGTCCATCTCCTCCGGTTCATATTGTTCTGTCACGCAAAAAAACCGTGGAACACGCAAACCACATTCATGCAAACGAAATAAGATAGATGCTTCCGCACCGGGGTCATAGAGCGTATAATTTACAAAATCAATGATCAAAGCGTCTTCTCACTCCTATATTATACTAGGCTCTATTGCAAAATCATAGATTTTGCAATATCGGCAATTCATTGCCGGTGGTGGCTCTGCCACCAAGAGCCGCCGTTCATATTGCCCTTGCAAAGCCTATGGCTTTGCAGCCGCTTTTATCGGCATTGCAAACAACGATGTTGTTTGCAATAGAGGGCAGTATATCAAATAAGCGATTTCCATCCTATCGTTTTCGTTCTTTCCTACGATTATACCACAATTTTATTTCGGCTTTTACCCCACATTTATAAACATTCTATATCCGTTTTCTGATATCTCGAATCACCATACAATCTATCTCAACAAAAAAATAAATGGGACACACTCCATTCAAAAGTGTGTCCCATGTCTTTATTCCATCCTATGCAAACGATACAATGGATTTCTGTCATTTTTCACTTAGCTCTTTCGCAGCAGGAATTTTGTCAGACCAATCAAATCCAACAAAGAGAATTCACCATCCCCATTCCAGTCACATTTTTCTTCATACGAAACATCTGTAAAAGCGGTATCTGTCAGCAAATACCGTCTCATTAACATTGCATCGGCAACATTGAGCACCCCATTGTTGTCCAGATCACCAAGAATTGCAGTTGGTTCTGTCGGATTTGTTGGTTCCGTTGGTTCTGTAGTACCTCCTGTACTGGTATAGTTCTTCCAGTCCGGCAGCTCACTCAGTGTGATACAAAAATCGCTCTGATACATTTCTTTCAACGTTTCCGGATCATTCTTATCTGTACCAGAGAGGAAGTTCTCCGAACCATTGTCATACCAGATGCAGAAATAGAGCCAATATGCCTGTTCTACCATGATATTATCCAGACTCGGAACGGTATCATTTTCCGGCATGGAAACCAGTTTTTTGCCATCTGTCAAATCCACCAATGTATAGAATGTGCCAGAGATGGCATCTTCATTCGGACCACTGCCACTCGGCTTGCCATCATGACGGTTATAAATACAGTTATACTTGTCGTAGCCGACAATGTCTACCCACTCATTCCCCGGATACCATGATGGAGAAGTGGAGTAGTCATAGCTGTTATACTCCCAAATCAGATTGTGTACACCATATTCTTCGGTCAGTGTGGTATACAGTAATTGCCAAAGCTGCTGATACACTTCTGCACCACCTTTGCCCCACCAGAACCAAGATTTGGATCCATCCAAATTGGAGTTGCCCTCTGCTTCATGCAACGGACGGAAAATAATTGGCACACCAGCTTCCTGTACACGCAACAGCTGTTCTGCCAAATCTGCAATGGCAAGCTTAAAGTATTCGTTTTCCTTTGTGCCTTCTACCACCGCCTGTGCGGTATCAAAATCAGTGTTATCCGGCTTATAGGTGCATTGCTGCCAGTCTACAGCATCTCCCAATGTATAATTTGCAAAATCCTTCGGTACATTGATATGCCAGCAAACAGTTGGAATGCCGTTCCGTTCTGTACCCCATTCAATAATCCGCTCCGTTGTACCATCATCCCAACCGTAAAGCGGGTTATAGTTCATATAGTCAAATCCACGGATTGCCGGATAATCACCGAAATTCTTCTTAATCCATTCAAATTCCGTTTCATATCCCTGCAAATCTTCTCCACTATAACCACCGGGACTGTCTTCCGTATGTCCGCCGCCATAGATTTCCTGCTGTCCGGAGAGCATATGTTCTCCATAGACATCACACAAATAATTCATCAAGCCCTGTGTTTCCTTGGTGGCATTGGAGTCGCTCAGAGTTGGCTGTACGTTCAGTTCCGGCAGTTCTGCTTTCTTTACCGTGATGGTATCATATGCACCATAGCCATATTTTGCAAGCAACTGAATGGTATTTGTTCCTTTTTTCAGTCTGTGAATGCCAAAGCTGAAATCCGTCCAGGTATTTGCATACGGCATTTTCATCATATACTCCGAACCATTGATGGCAATGGTCTGCTCACGCCCATTTTGATCCAAGATCTGCACACAACGAGTCGTAAATTCATACATACCGTCTTCCGGTGCTTCCACTTCAAAAGAAATCGTTTCACTGGTCAAATACGCAAACCCTTCACCAGAATATCCCGGAAATTTATTTTCATAGATGGATGTCCAAAGGGTTGCACCCTCTAATTCCTCACATTCTGCTTGAAAAATCACATTGCTTTCTGCTTCTGCCGATGCCAAATAAGAAACTGGCAAAGAAGATGCCATGCCCACTGTCATCACACTGCTGATCGCCAATGCAGTCATTTTTTGTATGATTGATTTCATTTGCAATCCCTCCTATAAAAATACTATTTTCCTTTGCACCGCTTTATGCCGTACAAAAATCACATTTATATACTGTCCTCTATTGCAAACAACACCGTTGTTTGCAATGCCGCTAAAAGTGGCTGCAAAGCCATCGGCTTTGCGAGGACAGTATGAACGGCGGCTCTTGGTGGCAAAGCCACCACCGGCAATGGATTGCCGGTATTGCAAAATCGTAGATTTTGCAATAGAGCCTATTGTAAACAAAGTAATTATAACACATTTTAAAAAAAGAATCAATTGCCAGCATCGATTTTCTACAAATCGTACAGCTTTGAAATGTAATTTTAGACAAACTGCACAAAGTCCTTTATAGTGTCATCTGTCCAATATCGGGCAGTTCTTTTGCCAATGCACCGGCAGCCGGCAGCGTCTTTGCCCGATAGCGTTTCCACTCATCAGCCTGCTCCTCCGTGACCAGTTCGGCGGAAAGAATTGTTTGCTTTGACTTGAGTGTCATGACTTGCACACCCTGTGTATTTCTGGCTGCTTTGGCAGCAATGGCTTCCGTATGGAAGAGCAATGCCCGATTTCCACTGGAACGCAGCATCACATCCTGCTCCTCCGGCAATAACAGAGCGGCAACAAGCGGTGCCTTATCGCTATAGGCATTCGCCAGCTTTTTCCGATTGGTTTTTGTGGCATAAGATTGCAACGGTACCTTTGCCACTTTACCGTTCTCATAGACAAACAATACCATACCGCTATAGTCACTGGTCAGCAACATGGAAACGACATACTCTCCTTCGTCAAATCCCAACTTTGCCGGAATATAATCCCCCATCACACTTGCCTTACAATCATCAAATATGCTTGCTTTGGTCTTATAAACCTGCTGCTGATTGGTAAAGAACAGAAGTTCTGAACGGTTGGTGGTTTCCCAATGTCCAATGATCTGATCTTCTTCTTTCAGTTTTTGTTCTGCATTCATACGAAGAGAAGCAGGCGTAATCTTTTTGAAATAACCGCTCTCTGACAAAAACAGATGCACTGGATAATCTGGAATGTCCTCCTCTGGATTGGATTCTGCCTGTAAATCCGCCGTACAAAAAAGCGTTTTTCTCGGCTGTCCATATTTTTTAGCAGTTTCTTTCAATTCTTTCGCAATGACTGCACGGATTTTTTTCGGGCTTTCCAGTGTCTGCTGTATCTCTGTTATGTCCTTCCGCAGCTGTTCAATTTCCTGTGTCCGCCGGAGAATATACTCCCGATTCAAATGCCGCAGTTTGATTTCCGCCACATATTCTGCCTGGATTTCATCAATAGAAAAGCCCTGCATCAGGTTTGGTACGACATCCTGTTCCTCTTTGGTTTCCCGTACAATGCGAATGGCTTTGTCAATATCCAATAAAATCTGTTCCAGACCTTCCAGCAGATGCAGTTTTTCCTGTTTCCGTTTCAGATCATAAACCAACCGCCGCTTAACACATTCCTCCCGAAAGACAATCCATTCATTCAGAATTTCCTTGACGCCCATTACCTTCGGCTTGCCGTGAATCAGAATATTAAAATTACAGGAATAGCTGTCCTGCAAAGGCGTCAGTCGGAACAGTTTTTGCATGACTTTTTCCGGATCGGCTCCACGCTTCAAGTCAATCGCAATTTTCAAACCAGATAAGTCTGTTTCATCCCGTACATAGGAAACTTCTCGTAATTTACCCTGCTTGATACAATCTACAATCTTATCCATAATGGCTTCGATGGTGGTACTATATGGGATTTCTGTCACCTCAATGCAGCCGCCTGCCTTGTCATAGTTCCACTTTGCCCGTACCTTGACACTGCCCCTTCCGGTTTCACAGATTTTCCGGAACTCGGCTTCATCCTGTATCAGATAACCACCACCCGGAAAGTCTGGTCCCTGCAAGGTCGTTACAACATCATGGTTTGGATCTTTCAACAGAGCAATGGTCGTCTCACAAACTTCTGTCAAATTAAAAGGGCAGACATTGCTTGCCATCGAAACCGCAATTCCCACATTGGCATTCACCAAAACAGACGGAAACGTTGTCGGAAACAAAGAAGGCTCCATCATGGTATTATCATAATTCGGCACAAAGTCTACCGTTTCCTTATCAATATCCCGAAATAATTCGTTGCAGATTGGTTCCAATTTGACTTCGGTATATCGGCTGGCAGCATATGCCATATCACGGGAATATGCCTTTCCGAAATTTCCTTTCGAGTCTACATAAGGATGCAGCAGGGCTTCATTGCCTCTTGCCAGACGTACCATAGTTTCATAAATCGCACCGTCTCCATGCGGATTCAACCGCATCGTTTGTCCAACTACATTGGCAGATTTGGTGCGTGCACCGTTCAACAGTCCCATTTTATACATAGTATATAGCAGTTTCCGATGAGACGGTTTAAAGCCATCAATTTCCGGCAAGGCTCTGGAAATGATGACGCTCATGGCATAGGGCATATAATTTTTTTCCAACGTTTCCGTAATCCGCTCTTCCTCTACCACACCTGCTCGTTCAATATAGGCGTTGGGAATCGGATTGATCTTTGGTGTTGTGGTCGCTTTTTTTCTTGCCAAATCAACAACTCCTTTTTTCTAAAACATAGTTTTATAATAACTATAAAATCATTATTAGTTTGCCTGTCTCAGCTTAACAGCTGCCCAGCCTTCTTTCTCCCGACAATCTGCTACAACAAAACCCTGCTCTTCCATTGCTGTAATGACTTCCTCTTTCCGTTCCACAATGATGCCAGAAATAATCAGCACACCGTCCTGCTTGAGATAGTGCGGAAACTGCGGTGCCATCGCTTTCAGAACATCTGCAACAATATTGGCTGTAATCAGGTCGTAACCGATTCCAATTTCTTCTCTTAAGTCCGCATCTGTCAACACATTGCCGCACCGAACGGTATAGTGTTTCTCCGGAAGATGATTTTGTGCTGCATTCTTCTTTGCAATCCGCACAGCATTTTCTTCAATATCTACTGCAAAAACTTCCTTCGCACCAAGCAGCATGCCGCCAATAAACAAAATACCGCTTCCACAACCCATATCCAACATCTTACAATTTTCTGTTATCTCCTGCTCCATCAATTCCAGACAAAGCCGTGTCGTGTGATGCTGTCCAGTACCAAAACTGCTCTCTGGATCAATCTCCAGCACAGTTCTACCATCTTCCGGTTCATCCTGTTCCCAGCTTGGACGAATATACAGCCGTTCTCCGACCGGAAACGGCTTGAAATATTGTTTCCAGTTATTTGCCCAGTCCTCTTCTTTGACTCCGGTCAGAACCGCTTCCAGCCGACCATACTGCTGTTCTGCATCTGCCGCTTTCATATTCCGCAGCAAATCCTGCACCATCCGCAGCGTTTCCGCTCCCTGTGCATCCTCCGGCAAATAAATCGTCACACAGCTTTCGCAATGAGAAAGCCCCATTAAATCCTCATCAATATAATCCCACTTGCCGTCTTTATTTTGCAAAAACGCATTGAAATCCTCTGCATCCTGAATGGAAAAACCACGAATGCCCAAGTCCATCAAATTGCTGCACAGCAAATCAATACCAGCTGTGGAAGTATAAATATCTACTTGCGTCCAGTTCATGCATCCTGCTCCTTTTTTTCTAAATCCTGTTCCTGCTCTTTTAGAGCACATTTTCTTCTGCGTACATTTTCTTCCTGCACTCGTCTGCCGTCTGCAATCAACAACTGCAAAGCAGATTCGTCCTGCGTTTCCAACGCTGTGCGATATTCTGACAGATGTGCGATCAGCAATTCCAGATGATGCAACAACAGTAGGCGGTTATCCATAAATAAGGATGCCCACATTTTTTCATCCATCGTTGCAACTCTGGTCATATCCTGAAAACTGCCACCGGAAAAGGAAATGGCATCATCCATGCAGTCATCCTTGACATAAGCACTCGACACAATATGTGCAAGCTGAGAAGTGTAGGCAATCATATCATCATGCCGATGCGGCGTTGTCAAAACGATTTTTCCAAAACCGATTTCCTTTGCCAATGCAGAAACCTGCTCGACTGCCTCGCTGTTGGTGCCATAGGTTGGTGTAATGATAAAATTCGCATGGTCAAACAAGTTGGGAACGCTGGCAGCATAACCGCTTTTCTCTCGACCTGCCATCGGATGTGTGCCAACATAATACAACCCTGCAATCCGGCAAGCATTCGTAAATTCTAACACCATCTGTCCTTTTAAGCCACACATATCCATTAAAATCGAACCTTTTTTCAGAAACGGCAATGCCTGTTTAATGCAATCCTGTGCAATCCGGTGATGCAGGCAGACAATACAAATATCATAAATGCCGTCTTCCATCTTTCCAACACCATCAATTACGTGCTCTTCCTCTGCTGCTTGCAGAACAGTTTCGTTCACATCACAACCATAAACTGCATGGCTTGTCTTGGCTTTCAGAGCTTTGCAGACAGAACCGCCGATTAAACCCATTCC
>JAEDGE010000265.1 GCA_016297675.1 Oscillospiraceae bacterium | reverse complement strand
CGTGGAATGCAAGGATAAAGCTGAATTTTTAAAGGAAAAATTCCAAACACAAACATAGCAAGGGCTGCTGTACCCATCCAAAAGGTGCAGCAGCCCTGTTTTTATACTGATTAAAATGAACCTTAACCAACCGGCAGCGGCTGCATCCAAGGTACAAAATTCCGAATCAGACAGTACGCCATACAAATACACACCGATACCACAGGAAACCAATTCCCTTTTGGCAAAAGCCGCACCGACTTTCCAAATGCTTGCAAGGTTTTCTGCAAATATAACAGCAACAATATCCCCAGCAAATAGCAAAAAGCAGCATTGTTTCGCAGTGCCAACAGAATATCTCCATGCAGCAACGCCAGCACCACACGGGTATTCCCACAACCCGGACAATAAAAATGTGTCACATTGTAAAACATACAAGTCGGAAAGAAATGGTCTACCATGTAAAATACCAGTTTCCGACTGCCAATTGCAATGGCTGCCAGACAAACTGGTAACAACAGCCAGAACCATTTCTCATAACGTTTCCATATGGAACGATAAGCCTTCATCCACGAACCTCTTCTCAAAAAATAAAGGACTGTTCTTCCCAAAACAGTCCCTTTCTACGCTGTCCATCTGGCTTACTTCAGCATATCTGCATACTCTTCGCCAAATGTATCAATCAACTGCTGCATTACAACATCCTGATACCATTCTGTATTGGCAACGATGATGGAAACCACTGCCAAAACAACCGCAATGATGCCCATTACCAAACCAGCCGTTGCAAGTCCTTTCTTTGCCGGATTTTTCTTGCTCAGTACAGCAAAAACAATTGCCAGCACACCCAGAATCAGACTCACCCACGAAACACAGCAGCAGCAAATAGAAATAATACCCAAAACCAGCGAGGCAACCGCCATGCCATTTTTGTCATTTCCATTCTGTAACGTTGTATTCTCCATCTGCAATAACCCCTTTCCTAAAAAATATATTTTTTATTTTACCGCAAAATCGGAAAAAAGTCAAGCATTTTTTGTGAAAAATCATACAAAAATATGAAATAAAAACAACATTCTAATTTGTATCCAACTGCTGCTGCGGCACAAAAATCTGTAAGGCTTTCTGGCAATTGGAAATCTCATTTACACGTTGATTTCCGCCGTACTCGCCATCAATCGTCCACGCCACATCTTCCTCATCCAGATTTGTCACTGTTACATGAGATGCCCGAAAATAATCAAAGTACTGCCGTTCTGCACCCAACTGAAAATTCGCAAGTGACAGAATCAACTGATGAAACTGTACCAAATCCGTTGGTTTCCGAATCAGCGTCACTTCAAACAATCCATCATCCCATTCGACATCCGAAAGAGACAGCAGCTTTGCAACAGAAGTCGCATTGGTCACCATTCCGTAGAGATAATCATTTTCCAGTGTCTTTCCATCGTATTCAATTCGCATATGCCGTGCCTTAATGGTCGGCAGATGGGCAATGCCATTGAGCAGATAGGCAGTATGTCCCAGCACATTTTTATAATTCTGCGGTGTCTGATAAGAAATTTCCGTCAGTGCCCCAAAAGCCGCCACATACGTAAAATACTTTTCATTAAATTTTCCCACATCACAAAAAAGCGTATTTCCGTTTAAAATACACTGCACCGCTTCTGTCGGCACAGTGGGAATGTGCAACCCTCTTGCAAAGTCATTGGTAGAGCCTGCCGGAATATAACCAATCGGCGGCTGATATTCGCTGAGCATTCGTCCCTGTATTACTTCATTCAGGGTTCCGTCACCACCGGCACAGACCAACAAATCAAATTCTTTTTCACAGGCATATTGTGCACTGGCAATCCCATCTCCCTGCCGCTGGGTCGGATGGACTGTGACTTCATAGCCAGCAGCAGTAAACTGATCTATCATCTTTGGAATATGATTGTTTAACGCAGCCTTTCCAGAGTGCAGATTAAAAATAAAATAGACTCGTTTCATATTCATCATCTCCTATCCGATCCATTTTTTCTATCATACCACATTCTTTACAAATATGCAACATGGAACTTCCCTTATTTCACGGAAATCAATTTTCGGATTTCTTTGAGAAAACTTGTCTGAACCGTCCGGCAGATTCGCTACGCTGTCTGCCTGTGACCGCTGTCCGCCCTGTTCTGTACTCCAATTTGCAGTCTGACTACACT
>JAEDGE010000264.1 GCA_016297675.1 Oscillospiraceae bacterium | reverse complement strand
TATCAAAAGGCTCACTGGCATCAACAAATGAGCTGGTTTTTCTCAACTGCATCAACTCAGATCGGATATGCTGTTTCGTATTTTTCTGAAAGTCCAAATGTTTTTTGGGGACTGTCGGTTCCCAATCTTTTCGTTGGTTTTTCTTCAGTGATACTGATGCTGCTTTGCAGAAAAAAAATCAGAGCTTCCTACACGATCTGGTTTATTATTTATTATGCCGTTTGTTATGGTGCATCCTGGCTGCTGAGCGGGCCTCGATATATGGCAGTGTTTTTCCCGTTGGCAATAGCGATGGAGGAATTGCCGGTCAGAAGATGGGTGATGCCGTTGATGTGTACCGTGCTGACGGTAATCTATACCATTTTCTTTGCACTTCGCTGGGGTGTCTGGTAAATCTGTTAAGAAATTTCCTTTTGCAAAAAAATAAAAAATGTATTATAATAAAATAACAGCGAGCAGCATATATGCGTAAGACCAGTTGCGTATATATGCTGCTTATTTTTATTAAATTTGGAGGAAGACGGTATGCATGAATATGAGATATTTGTCGAAGAAATGAATCCATGCGGAGGAGAAAAATTCAGTAACTCAAACTTCCCACACCGTTTGGTGTGATGAACCTTGAAAAATCAATACTTTAACCCATAAAAAGGCACAAACCTGCACTTGATGGTATAATTGAATTGCCAAAAACAATCACACAGCAAGGAGATTTATGCCATGTCAAGTATACCATGTAATGCGAAAAATGAAAATGAGATTTCCGGTTTTGTTACAAATTTTATGAAAGAGTTCCAGATCGGAAAGCTGCTGTTCCAGTGCAATGCTGGAAAAATGAAGGGAATCCCGGTTGTAGATATCTTCCGGTATCTGTTATGTCTCATTTTCTCTGACCGGAGCATGTATATGCAACGAAAAACCTGTATGTTTGATGGCAGCTTCTGCAAAAATACCGTTTACCGCTTCCTTAACAATGCGAAGGTCAACTGGCTCCGTTTCACCACCCTGCTTTCTGCCAGGATTATTAACCGCTTTATGAAGCTTCTCACGGACGAAAACCGTAAAGATGTATTCATTATCGATGACAGCCTGTTTGACCGCTCCCGTTCAAAGAAGGCAGAACTTCTGGCAAAGGTCTTTGACCACTGCTCCATGAAATATAAACGTGGATATCGTATGCTTACCCTGGGCTGGTCCGATGGGAATTCTTTTGTTCCGGTGAACCACTGTCTGCTTTCTGCCGCCGATGATAAAAACCTGCTTTGTGAGGCTGGCTGTTATGATGGGCGTTCCCTTGCGGGCAAACGGCGAAAACAAGCCCGTCGGAAAGCCACGGAAGTCATGGTGGAACTGGTCAAAACAGCCCTGCATGCGGGACTATCCGCAAAATATGTGCTGTTTGACAGCTGGTTTTCCTCCCCTAAAACGATCACCGCATTAAAAGAAGACTGCGGATTGGATACAATCGCCATGGTCAAAAAGAGCAGCAAAATCAAATATGGCTATCAGGGAGGCCAATTCAACATAAAAGAGATCTACAGTAAGAACCGGAAACGCCGGGGCCGCTCCAAATACCTGCTTTCCGTAGATGTAACAGTCGGGGATGAAGCAATTCCCGCAAAAATCGTCTGCATCCGCAATAAGAGCAGGAAAAAGGATTGGCTGGCCATCATCAGCACAGACACCACGTTGCCAGAAGAAGAAATCATCCGTGTTTATGGGAAACGCTGGGATATAGAAGTGTTCTTCAAATCCTGCAAATCCTATCTGAAGCTGGTAAAAGAATGCCACAGCCTTTCTTATGATGCACTCACAGCCCATGTCTCCATCGTATTTGTGAGATATATGATGCTATCCGTTGCCCAGCGCCGAAACGAGGACGATAAAACTATCTGTGAACTGTTTTTCTACCTGGCAGATGAAATGGATGATATCACATTCAGCCAGTCCATGCGCATAATCATAGATGCATTGATGGACTGCGTCATGGAATATTTTCACATCACGGAGCAACAGTTGGAAGAATTTACATCCAGTTTTATTCAGAAACTGCCCCAATATATGCAAGAGGCTCTGAAACACGGTTCAAATGCTGCCTGAAGGCTATTTTGTGAGCTAAAGTATTGATTTTTCAGTGCGCCCAGAGAAGGGTGTGATGTTTCGAGGGTGGAACTCCCTCCCGA
>JAEDGE010000065.1 GCA_016297675.1 Oscillospiraceae bacterium | reverse complement strand
CCTGTTCTGTATCTCAATTTGCAGTCTAACTACACTAAATTTCTGCATTTCGTACGGTTTTGTTTTTTCAGATGGCGGACAGCGGTATCTTGTTTCTCATTCATTGACCGATTCCAACTCGTTTGCTTTGCAAGGGTGGCAGCTTGCCCCCCTTGCATCCCCCTCGCCAAGCTGAGCCAGCTTGACCGCAGTCGCCTGTGGCGTAGAATTTACACCATCATTTAAAAATTGATTTCCGTGTCTGGCTTCCGTCGGTGCAGTGTTATTTGGCTTCTTTGAAACGATATTTTTCTTCCTGCTGTTCATAGAGCTGTTCCATAAACTGTTCTGCCCTGCCCTTGTTGCGTTCTGTCAGGCTGGAGAATCTGGTCAGCAGCGTGCGTTCATCTTCCGAAAGCGTGGGATGCCCACGCATAACATTGGTGCGTCCTGCAATATAATCAATGCTGACATCATAAAAATCCGCAAGCTGTACGGCAAAGTCCAACGGTACGGTATGCTTGCCCTGCTCGTAATTGGTGTAGGTGGTTTTGTGCATATAAAGTTTTTTGCAGAGTGCTTCCTGCGTCAGGTCGCTGTCCTCCCGTAAATCCCGAATTCTTTGGTAATGTTGCATAATTTGGCACGCTCCTTTTTATTATAGTTTCCGAAATTATACCACAAATGCGGAACAAGTCTTGACTTTTTACAATAAATATGGTATTTTAATGGCAGAAATACATCATTCATTGTATTTCAAATAAAAAAAAGGAGTCGGTTATTATGATGAAAATGAAATTTCAAAAGTGGGTAGCAGCATTGATCAGTTTTGTGATGATTGGAATTGTATTTTCAATGTTGCCGATGACCAGTTTAACAGCATCTGCTATTTGCTGTCGAAAAGATGGATTTGACAAGAGTAAATATACATTAACTGGAAACATGGCAGAAGATGTTGCCACGATTGCAAAGTCACAAAAAGGAAGAACAGGGGCACAATTTGGATATACAGAAGCATGGTGCGATGAGTTCGTTGCAGACTGTATTGAAAATGCAGGAGCAGATTCTTCCATTGTCGGACACGGCGGAACGGTTGCTGATTTTGAATCTGTAATGCGAGAAAAAAAAGGGGCTGTTCCAGTAAGCTCTCCTCAAACTGGTGATTTAGTATTTTTTACCTATTCTCATGTTGAGATTGTAACGAAAGTTGAAAATGGAACTGTGTATTGTGCAGGTGGTAATAACGGTGGAACGGGTAACTACAAGACAAACTATTGTGCTGGCGAAAGAAAATTATATGCTACACCAAGATTATATTTAAGACCGAATTATAGTAGAATTAATCCCGATCCGCCGTCTTATAGTAATCTCCAAGCTAACAAATCACTTATTTTTGCTGGACAAGAAATTACTTTTACAGCTTCTTCTGATACAGCAACAGGTTTTACAATTGGCATTGATAATGAAACGTCTCGTTATATTACACAAGAAATGCCAAATGGAAGTTTAACCCTAACCTTTAATGAAGCTGGTCAATATGGTGCATATGTCACTTCCTACAATCCCTACGGATATTGTGACAGTTCATGGATTTCTTTTACCGTTGCTGCACCTGTAAATTTAGGTGATAACTTCTATGCAAGAATAAAAAATCAAAGTAGTGGTTGGTATTTTACCAACAATAACGGAAATGTTGAAGGACAAGAAGCCATAGATTCTGACAGTCAAATTTGGAAATTTGAACGACAATCCGACGGAAGTTATAAAATATTCAGTAAAATAGATGGAATAATGGATGTATCTGATAGTGCAAAAGATGGAAATGCTACAAATGTACAGCTATGGTCGGAACATGGTGGAAATAACCAAAAATACTATATCTATAGATTAGATGATGCATATTATATTAAACCACTATGTACAGATTTAGTTGTTGACATGGCTTTAAATGAATACCCTGGAAATGTTACTGTTTGGACTAAAGGCGATAATTGGGCACCGCAAAAATTTGATATTGAAAGAATTGATGTTAATGGTTTTTTCCCTGTAAATTTAGGTGATAACTTCTATGCAAGAATAAAAAATCAAAGTAGTGGTTGGTATTTTACCAACAATAACGGAAATGTTGAAGGACAAGAAGCCATAGATTCTGACAGTCAAATTTGGAAATTTGAACGACAATCCGACGGAAGTTATAAAATATTCAGTAAAATAGATGGAATAATGGATGTATCTGATAGTGCAAAAGATGGAAATGCTACAAATGTACAGCTATGGTCGGAACATGGTGGAAATAACCAAAAATACTATATCTATAGATTAGATGATGCATATTATATTAAACCACTATGTACAGATTTAGTTGTTGACATGGCTTTAAATGAATACCCTGGAAATGTGGCTGTTTGGGCTAAAGGCGATGATTGGGCACCACAAAAATTCGATATTATAAAACAAATAAAAGGCGACCTCAACGGTGACACTAACATCACCCTCACTGACCTCATCCCACTCCAAAAACATCTCCTTCTCCGCACCAATCTTACCACCGAACAATCCACCCTTGCCGACCTCAACTCAGACGGCATGATCAACGTCATCGACCTGATGCTCCTCAAGCGGACACTGCTCAACCCATAACCTTCGCCGGTACTTTCCCCACACGGTCTGTTGGATTTCCAGCAGACCGTTTTTCTCTGCCAAAATTCCAGCCATTCCATTGACAGAAGCCGCTTTTTCTGCTATGATAAAGATAGAAATTTACCGCAATTTTGCTATCTCATATAGGAGGTTTTTCATGCATTCTCAACCGCTTCCCTATCGCATCGCCCTCGGCGGCACACTCGCTTCTTTTTGCCTGCTTGCCCTCTTTGTCACGGGCGTTTTGCCGATGTTTTATCTCGTCATGCCCATGATCTGCAGCCTGCTGGTCATGATTATGGCTGCCACTACCACGCCCTATTGGGCATTCATCATGTACCTTGCTGTCGGTGTGCTTTCCCTTTTTATTACCCCCAACAAGGACGCTTCTCTGATTTTTATCCTCTTCTTTGGACATTATCCCCTGATTCGCCCCTTCCTCAGCCGCATTCGCCCGGCTATTCTGCGATACCTTGCTAAGTTGCTCGTTTTTAATATTTGTATTGGCTGTTACTTCGGCTTGATCATTGCTCTGTTCGGTCTGGGAGAATTTCTCGAAAGCTTAGGAGAATTTGGTAAGTATGGTGCCTATATTCTCGCTGGCTCGCTCAATCTCATGTTTGTCTGCTATGATTTTTCTCTGGTCACTGGTATGGAGTTTTACCGGACGAAAGTGCTGCCCAAACTGCATTTACAAGTATAGCATTCCATAAACATCATATACTACCAAAAAGAAAGTGAGGATTCTACTATGGAAAAAATTGCATTTTTCGATACCAAGCCCTACGACCGCATTTGGTTTGACCAGCTGAACACCCGTTTTAATATCCGCTACTTTGAGCACAAACTCACACCAGACAGCGTTTCACTGGCAAACGGATGCAGTGCTGTGATTCCTTTTGTCAATGACAATTTGAGTGCACCGGTCATTGAAGATCTCTATGCTGCTGGTGTCAAGGTCATTGCGATGCGGTGTGCCGGCTATAACAACATCGACCGGAAGGCAGCAGACGGCAAACTGCCGATTCTGCGTGTGCCGGGGTATTCTCCGTATGCGGTTGCAGAACATACAATGGGACTACTGCTCTGCCTGAACCGTAAAATTCACAAAGCTTACAACCGTACCAGAGATTTCAACTTTACCCTGAGCGGTCTGACTGGCTTCGACCTGCACGGAAAAACTGTTGGTGTCATCGGTACAGGCAGAATCGGACAGATTTTCATGCAAATCTGCAAGGGATTCGGCATGGAAGTCCTCGCCTACGACCCGTTTCCAGCAAACGACCCATCCATTCACTATGTAGACCTGCACACGCTCTTCCAGAACAGCGATATTATTTCGCTGCACTGTCCACTGACAGAACAGTCCAAACACCTCATCAATCGGGACACCATTGCAGATATGAAGGACGGCGTGGTGCTGCTCAATACGTCCAGAGGAATGCTGATTGAAAGCGAAGCCCTGTTGGATGCCCTGCAAAGTGGAAAAATTGCTGCTGCCGGTCTGGATGTTTACGAAGAAGAAACCGCCTTTTTCTTTGAGGATTTCTCGGAAAATATTCACCGTGACCAGTTGCTGTCGCTACTGCTCTCCATGCCGAATGTCCTGCTGACTTCCCATCAGGCGTTCCTGACCAATGAGGCTCTGAAAAATATTGCAGAAGTCACATTGCAGAATCTGGCAGACTTCTTTGACGGCAAACCGCTGAAAAATGAGGTAAAAACCAGTCAGCTCTAAAAAAAAGTTATCATAAATCGAACAGGCAGCCTTTATTTGCTGCCTGTTCTTTCCGTTCTGATTTCAAAAAGAAAGGGGTCGTCTATGCTTCCCAAACTGGTCGCTCAAAAAATAGAAGAAAATCAAACCGCCATGCTGCAAACGCTGCAAGATCTCATTGCCATTCCCAGCATTGCCACAGAAAAACCTGAAAACGGCTATCCCTACGGTTCCAATTGTGCAAACGCACTGGATTCTATGCTGCAAACCGCTGCTTCTTTTGGCTTACATACCAAGAACCTCGCCTATCATGTCGGCACTGCCGACACAGACGCCACTGCTGCCCCGTACCTTGGGATTCTCGCCCATCTGGATGTTGTCCCCGTTATGGCAGAAAACTGGCATACACCGCCGTTTACCGCTGTGATCAAAGACGATTGCGTCTTTGGCAGAGGGGCAATCGATGACAAAGGTCCGGCAGTAGCAGCCCTCTATGCGGTCAAAGCAATTATGGACGCCGGCATTTCACTGAAAAAACCGGTTCGCCTGCTGTTTGGCTGCAACGAGGAAAACGGTTCTACTGACTTGGAATATTATCACGCACACGATACCATGCCGCCGCTGGTCTTTACACCGGACGGCAGTTATCCGCTGATTGGCATTGAAAAAGGCATGATGCGGCTGGCGTTCCATGCATCTATCAGCGACCCGATTCACACCCTGCAAGCTGGTACAGCTCCGAACGCCGTTCCGGCACAGGCGATTTGTACGCTGTCGGCTGCGGATGTACCGGAAAATCTGCCAGAAAACTGTACTGTTTCTATGACGGAAGAGACTGCACAGCTCATCTGGAACGGGCAGGCTGCCCATGCTTCCACACCGGAAACCGGCAACAATGCCATTACAGGGCTGTTGCAGCTGCTGGCGGAACAGCCGAAATTTGCAGGCTGTCGGGCACTTGCTGCCTGCTTTCCGCACAGCTGCACAGACGGCAGCGGTCTGGGAATTGCCTGCTCAGACGAAACATCTGGTGCACTGACCTGCATTTGCAGCCAGATGCAGATACAGAATGGCGAATTAACTGGTATGATAGACATTCGCTATCCGCTTTGTACTACAAAAGAAGCCGTCTTCCAGACGGTACAGGAACGCTTACAGACCGCCGGTTTTGCATGTGAAATTGTGATACAGAACGACCCTCACGCTGTTCCTGAGGAAAGCGAATTGGTGCAGACGCTGCTGCGGGTCTACGAGGAAGAGACTGGAGAAAAAGGCAAGTGTCTTGCCATCGGCGGCGGCACATATGTTCATGACATTCCGGGCGGTGTCGCATTCGGAGCAGAGTTTCCGGAATGGGATTACCATATGCATGGAGACGATGAATTTGTACCGATTGCACACCTGATGAAAGATGTGCGGATGATGGCAGCAGCAATTCTGGAAATTTGCGGCATAGCAGAAACAACAGAATGATACAAATATCATTCAAGTATCAAAAAAGAAAGGTTTGTTGCTTATGAAAATTTCTATAAAATCTCTCTTCACCTTCTTTACAGCAACAACGCTCTGCCAAATCACGCTTTCTGATGTTTCCGTCCATGCGGCGGGTACCCTGCCCACAATCGAACAGGTACAGGCATTGCAACAATTTTTACTCAGAAAAACCACTACGTTACCATCTGACATGGACTATGACTGGAATCACGATGATTGTTATAATGTGACTGATCTATGTCTAATGAAACAGGCTCTTCTTTCTGCAAACACAGGCACTGTATTTTCTGTCTCCAATTCGACAGAATTACAACAGGCATTGCATACGGTTGTCGCCGGAGATACCATTCTATTGCAGCCCGGCACCTATGAAAGCAGCGAATATGGTGCAAAAGCAGCTCTTTTTTCTTCTTCACAGGCGGGAACTGCGGACCAGCCAATCACCATCAAAAGTGCAGATCCAGAACAGCCAGCTGTACTAAAGGGAACGGACGACAGCAAGGGCATCGTGCTTTATCTGACTGGGGATTATTGGAATATAGAAGGAATTGTGTGCAGTAACGCACAAAAAGGCATTGTACTGGATCATTCCAATTACACTTATCTCAAAAATGTAGAAGTCTATGAAACTGGACAAGAGGGAATTCATTTGCGTGATGGGAGTTCTTATTGCGTGATAGATGGTGCAAATGTGCATGATACCGGTTTAACGAATGCAACATATGGAGAAGGCGTTTACATTGGCAGTGCCAAAACAACCACTGGATATGCGTACAACTGTGATTATAATGTGGTAAAAAACTGCACACTGGGTCCCAATACCACGGCAGAATGTGTGGACATCAAGGAATACACAACAGGAAACCGCATTGAAAATTGTACCCTATATGGCGGTGGTATGACAGAGACAGATAGTTTCATTGACATAAAGGGAAATGAAACAACGGTGCAAAATAATATCTGTGATTCGCAAGGAAATACGACTATTACAGATGCCTTTCAGGTGCACTGCCAAGTGGAAGGCTGGGGATGTGACAACATGATCTCCAACAATACAGTTTCCTTTGCAGGCACAACAGAATACATTGTACGCTGCTGGTCAGGCACTTCCTGCACAGTGCAAAAGAATCTTCGTATTCCAGAAAGCGAGGACGCAATGTATCGTGCCTACAACGGCAGCACAATGACAATATTGGAGGATTCACAATAAACTCCCATAAAGATTGATTTATGTATCTGTCAGGGGAACAATTCAAAAGGACTGTCGTATTTTTTCTACGACAGTCCTTTTTTTACGCTATCACAAACTTTTTACTTACTCTCCACGCCAATCTTCACAGCGTTCATGTTGGCAGCAATCAGATGTGCCCGCTTCGGCGGAATGCACTTCTCCATTGCTTTCTGCACGGTGTCCAAATCAAACAGATTTGTTTCTGCCAGCATTCTGCCCAGCAGAATCATATTTGCAGAACCATTCAAATTGTGTTCCGTTGCCATATCCGTTGCCGGAAGAGCAATCGTCTTTACATCTGCCCGTGTTTCTGTTTCTTCTACCACAGAGTTGTCCAGCAAAATCAAACCGTTCGGCTTGACTGCATTGACAAACTTGGTATAGGAAGGTCCGTTCATTGCAATCAGGCAATCCGGATGCGTTACCAGCGGAGAACCAATCGGTTCATCCGAAATACAAACGGAACAGTTTGCCGTACCGCCACGCATTTCCGGTCCGTAGGACGGCAGCCAAGACAACTCCTTGCCTGCCATTAAACCACAGTATGCCAGAATCTTACCGGCAAACAAAATACCCTGTCCGCCGAATCCGGCTAAAATCAATTCTGTTGTCATGCCTGCTCATCCTCCCCTGCTGCACTGTCTTTGTATACGCCGAGCGGATAGTAGCTGCTCATCTTTTCCTTGACAAACTGCATTGCTTCCTGCGGTGCCATACCCCAGTTGGTCGGACAAGTGGACAGCACTTCAATAATCGAAAGCCCCTTCTGTGCCTTCTCATTTTCAAATGCCTTCCGGATGGCTTTCTTTGCCTCGCGAATGTGCGGAACGCTGTCCACAGCGACACGCTGTGCCAGTGCCACACCTGTCAGCGTTGCCATCATCTCACAAACCCGAATCGGATACCCTGCATCCTTCGGATCTCTGCCGTATGGTGTGGTCTGTGTCACCTGTCCCGGCATGGTGGTCGGTGCCATCTGTCCGCCAGTCATCCCATAGGTCGTATTATTGATAAAGATAATAACCAGATTTTCCCCACGGGTTCCGCTGTGTACGGTTTCTGCCGTACCAATCGCAGCCAAATCGCCATCTCCCTGATAAGTAAATACAAACTTATCCGGATTCGCACGCTTCACACCGGTTGCAACAGCTGGTGCTCTGCCGTGCGGTGCTTCAATGACATCACATCCAAAATAATCATAAGACATTACAGAGCAGCCAACCGGTACGACTCCGATGGTATCGCCCTCGATATCCATTTCATCCAGTACTTCACAAACCAGACGGTGTACAATGCCGTGTCCGCAGCCCGGACAGAAATGCGTTGGCACATCCAGCAAGGACTTCGGCCGTTCAAATACCACTGCCATTATTCTGCACCTCCTGCAAGCTTTTTCAGTTCCGCCAGTACCTCTGCCGGTGTCGGAATGACACCGCCGGTTCTGCCGAAGAAGGAAACCGGAATCCGACATTCTGTTGCCAGTCGAACATCATCGACCATCTGTCCCATCGACATTTCTACATCCAAAATGTGCTTTGCAGACTTCGTTGCTGCCTGCAACTCCGTCTTCGGGAACGGCCACAACGTAATCGGACGGAATAAGCCTGCCTTGATGCCTTCTTTTCTCGCAGCATTCACCGCAGACTTTGCCACTCTCGCAGACGCACCATACGCCGTTACCACGATTTCTGCATCGTCACACAGATAGGATTCTGCCCGTGTTTCGTTTGCTTCTACAATCGCATAGCGTGCAAAGCGTTCCTTGACCTTCTGCTCCAGCTGTTCCGGATCGAGGAAAAGAGAGTTGATAATATGATGTGCCCGCTGCTTTTTGTGTCCGCTGGTTGCCCAGTCAGACTTGTCCGGCAGATTCTGCATCGGCTCTGGGAACGTCACCGGCTCCATCATCTGTCCCAGCAAACCATCTGCCAGAATCATTGCCGGCATCCGGTACTGATCCGCCTTGTCAAATGCCAATGTAATCATATCTACCATTTCCTGTACGGAAGACGGTGCAAATACGAAAATATGAAAATCGCCGTGCCCCATTGCATGGGTTGCCTGATAGTAATCAGATTGTGCCGGCTGAATCGAACCAAGCCCCGGACCGCCACGCTGTACATTGATAATGACACCCGGCAAATCGGAACCTGCCATGTAGGAAATGCCCTCTGCCTTCAGGGAAATCCCCGGAGAGGAAGAAGAGGTCATGGCACGGACTCCTGTTGAGGTCGCACCAAGCACCATGTTAATAGCAGCAATTTCGGATTCTGCCTGTAAAAATACACCGCCTGCTTTCTGCATCTTTTTTGCCATATAGGCAGAAAGCTCTGTCTGCGGCGTAATCGGATAGCCAAAGAAGCATTTACAGCCTGCCCGAATGGCAGCCTCTGCGAGTGCCTCATTGCCCTTCATAAGACTTCTTTCCACGTTGTTACGCCTTCTTTCTATTTTTCAATCTGAATTGCACAGTCCGGACACATCATGGCACACATGGCACAACTAATACATGCATCCTGATCGGTGCAGACCGCAGTAAAGTAACCCTTTTCGTTTCGCTTTTCGGTTTGCAGCTTGACAATTTTCTTCGGACAGGCACTCACACACAGTCCGCAGCCCTTGCAGCGATCAAACCGCACCTGCATCTTCTCCATTGCTATTCCCTCCTTCCACCGGATTGTCTGCCTTTTCAATGCAGCATCCTATTCCCAGACGGGCTTGACATAGACCTGCACCGGAAAACCATGTTCCACCTGTACTGGTAAATCTGCACGATAAGTGGTACAAATCAGCGGCAAGCCTGCTGTTTCTGCAATGGTTTCCGCATAAGGAACCGCTTCCATGACCAATTCTGCTGTGGTTTCGCTTCCAAGATTGGAATTGTTAACAATTCCGGTATGGTGCAGTCTGGCAGCCTGTTCAATCTCGTATAGAAGCGTCAAAGCTTCTTCCGGTTTGGCTGTCAGATACCGGTAACGATTCACCACATACCACATATCTAATTCTGCCTGATAGGATTGCAGCATCTCGGCATATCGTCCCAGTGCAATTGCACCGGCATCATCGCCGCCCACGTCAATGATCAGGCAATCCGCCTCATATGCCATACGAGCAAGGTCGAAAGAAATCGCCGGAATATCCAAACTGGTATTCGCATAAAGTGTTTTTTCGAGCTGAATGCCATTTTTGGCAAACAGATCTGCAAAATCAGCGGTACGGAAATAGGGATTCACGATGTCCAAATCGACAACGGTGACTTTTTTTCCGGCTGCTGCCTGCTGCAATGCCAGATTGACGGCAAAATTGGTTTTTCCGGAACCGTAATGTCCGGTAATCAATGTGATTCTTTTCATAAGCGACTCCTTTTCCCGTTCTGCATGGATTGACATACGGTTATAGTATATCACATTTTCCGGCAGAATGCAACCGCTATTTTTTTGAAAAATTCACAAAAATACACCGCACGCCAATGGCATACGGTGTATTTTCTGAAAACTATTTGAACAGTCTGTTCTTTTTCTTTACCACGCAGCATCCAGACCAGCAGACTTTTTCGCATAATAAGTTAGAATTGCC
>JAEDGE010000263.1 GCA_016297675.1 Oscillospiraceae bacterium | reverse complement strand
GAGTCAATGGCCTCCGGCAACGTGGGGGCGCAGTTATAAATACCCATGATGATCGATACTTTAGCCAAGATGTACCTCCTAACCGGCTGCCCGGGAACGCAGATAATTCATGGTTTGCAGCAGCAGTGCCAAGGGAAGAGCCGCTTTTTCTTTGCAGAGCAGAAAGAAAAGCTTCCACTTAACGCCGCAGTAAGAAGTATCAAGCTGGGCAAATGCCTCCGCATAGAGCGGCTTGCTGAGAATCGATTTCAAGCGGCGTGATTTTTGCCAGATGTTCGCGCTGCTGCTGATCTCGTTGAGGCCCAGCCCGATCATGCCGCAGGCGACCCGATTCAGGAACGGAATATGGTATGCTTCGGCTTTTTTAGAGCCGTCTATGTACTCCTGAATCACGCTGTACATCATGTCCCACTTCTCGGCAAGATCCGCTTTGTGGGCGGTGGTAATGGACTGAACGTTGGTCTTGCGGTAGTGGTAGAAACAGCGGTTGATGTAACTGATCCGACAGCCATCGAGAGCATAGAGATTGAAGATGGTATCCTCGGAGGTCCCAACTGCTCGTTCGCTGACAAAACGTCCCCGGCGAGCAGTCTCAATGTGCAAAAGCCGCATACAAAAGGATGAAAGATTATCAATTCTCTGCGGCTCGCGCAATTCATTACCCATCAGGCCTACAAGGCGTCGATGAATCTTTTCCTCAGCCAGATTTTTATCATAAGAGAAATCTTGATCAAACAAAGGATTGGGGATACTTTTCCCTGGGTACTCCCGGATATACCCAAACATTACACAATCTGCATTATCGCGCTGCGCAGCTTCCACACAGGCAGAAATTGTGCCAGGATCCAGCCAATCATCGCTGTCCAGGAAAAGAACATATTGACCTGATGCAACATCCAATCCGGCTTTTCTGGCAAAAGCAGCGCCCTTATTTTTTTTATGAATTACATAAATGCGGTCATCCTGGGCAGCAAGTATGTCACAAAGAGCCGGACACGCATCAGGGCTGCCATCATCCACCAAAATGATTTCCAGATTTGGGTAAGTCTGACATAGGACACTTTGGACGCATTGATTCAGATATTCTTCCGTTTGATAAACCGGAATAATGACCGAAACCAGTAAAGATTTAGAGTCCATTATCCGTCTCCATTCTCTGATTTTTGTAAAACATTTTAGGCAAACAGCTCCAAAATGAACTGCCACAAACTAATGGCGCGATACTGCTGGCCAAAGGATTTGGAAACACCAAACTCATAACAAAAATATCCAAAATAGCATATGCATGCGACAAATGTAAGCATTTTAGCTGATTGCTTATCAAACAGCTTGTTGATCATCCATGGAAGCGTTATTGCAGTTGCAATTTCAAAATAGGCAGCCATACGAGCATATAAATTTGCTCCTTGCACCATGCCTATCGTTAAAATCATTGAGCTAACAATTGCCATATTTGCAAATAGGTTTTCAATACGAGAAGAGTCATGGAACAAGCGCCTGCGGAAAATCAGTGCGAGCAATGAAGGGATCCAGTATACAACAACACGAAGAAAATTGATCTGATGTCCATCAAAAAGTTCGCTTTCGTCAACCAGAGCGCCAATAGATTGCGCATACTCCATAAATGCGCCAAGAGTAGAATCATAAGTTGCCATGGAGAACAGTACTGCAGCGAATCCCAGCCAGGTTATTTTTCCCCAGGGTTTTTCAAACAAGAACGGAAGTATGGCAAACATAAATGCATGTGTATGAAACAGAATTGCAATAAATACCAACAAGTAAAACCGAATATACTGCTTTTTTTCTGCGTATGGAATGCTCAACAGCAGGAAAAACATTGCAAAGCTCTGTTTTAAGGCAGCCACATACATTATGTACGTTCCAATAGAGAAAAAAATTATTAAACTGAAAGTTGGGCTGATAGAGTAGCGTTTGAGAAGTTTTATGACTGCAAAACTGTTTAATAATGCGGGCAGTAAAAAATACACATGATAGCTGTCTGATATGTCATGAGAAAGAGACTGCCATAGTATTGACAGGGGATTGCCTGTTAGATCAAGAAGTTTACCACTTGCAAAAAAATCCTTTGTGGTTCCAGCGCTCATCCAAAAGAAAATATAATTTGCCGTATCATTATAATTCGTCCGCAAGAAGGAGAAACAGGTCATCCACGCGATGATGACAATCATGAAGAT
>JAEDGE010000262.1 GCA_016297675.1 Oscillospiraceae bacterium | reverse complement strand
GACGGATACACCCACGGAAATCAATTTTCGGATTTCTTTGGGAAAACTTGTCTGAGCCAGCTTGACCGCAGTCGCCTACGGCGTAGAATCTACTCTATCATTTTTCCATGTACACACAAAATGTCTTTTACAAAAAGATTCAGCAAAAATCAAATCGTTCTATGTCTGTTTTTTGTGCAAAATCACCTTTGACAGAAATCGAAAAAAGTAGTATGATAAACATATGATGTGTAGCAAACCTGCGTAAGTCCAATCTGGTATGCTGCACATTTTTTTATTTTGGGCATTATGGTTTTCCTTCATAATTGCCAGAGGGAGGTGCACGCTATGAAACGAATCAAGGCGGCCTGCATCTGTCAGACACTGCATTTTATGCTGAAAGAAGATGCACCGAAGGACTATGCCATTCAGCAAGTCAAAAACGATGTAGAACACTATAAAAACCAACTGGAACGGAATCACACAAAGTACCGAATTACGGAAGAAACCACACTGGAAGACGGTTCTGTTCTCATCAAAATTATCAAACAATATAATCAAAGTCCGGTCGGTTCTTATTTAGACTAAGACCGTACATGCGTGTAGCCCCGTGCGTAAATCCAGCGTGATGGGGCTGCACGTTTTTTATTGTTTTAAAGGAAGGACGATTCACATGACACAAAACATTGTCAAAGAAAAAAAGAAAAACAAAAATAAAAATAAAATGCGTTCCACACCGCCCTATCAGCTTTTGCTGAAAATGGGCATTCCTATGATTTTTTCTATGTTACTGCAAGCAATGTACAATATTGTAGACAGTGCTTTTGTTTCCAATATGAAACAAAACGGAGAGGATGCCTTAAATGCATTGACGCTTGCATTTCCATTGCAAATGTTTATGGTTGCGATCAGCATCGGAACCGGCGTTGGTGTCAATGCACTGGTTTCCAAAAGTCTGGGACAGGGTGACAAAGAAAAAGCAAGCTGTACTGCTGGAAACGGTATCTTTCTTGCCATTATCATTTATGTGGTATTTCTGTTATTTGGTTTGTTTGGTGTTTCTCCTTATATTGATTCCCAGACCAGTAACGCACTGATTTCTGAAATGGGTGTCTCTTATTTACGGATTTGCTGCATCATTTCTATAGGGATTGTTTTTTTCTCCATCTATGAAAAATTACTGCAGGCAAATGGAAATCCGCTCTATTCCACTATTGCACAAATTGCTGGGGCGGTTTGTAATATGGTACTGGACCCGATTTTGATTTATGGCTGGTGCGGTTTACCGGAACTTGGTGTCATCGGTGCAGCTTATGCAACTGTCATCGGACAGCTTCTTTCCTGTTTGCTGGCACTTATTTTTCACTTGAAAAAGGACAAACAAATTTCCAACCGGTTGCAATACTGGAAACCAGATGGCAATATCATCAAGGCAATCTATGCGATTGGACTACCTGCCATTCTGGCACAGGCACTGATGTCCGTCATGACCTATGGCATGAACCTGATTCTTGGTTCTGTCAGCGTCGCTATGGTAACTGCATATGGTCTATATTATAAAATTCAACAGTTTATTTTATTCGCCGCTTTTGGCTTACGAGATGCCATCACACCTGTGCTTTCTTTCTATCATGGAATGCACAGCCGTGCCCGTATTCGCTATGGTATTCGGTATGGTATGCTGTACACATGGATCATCATGCTGGCGGGAACCATTCTTGTAGAAGCACTCGCTGTGCCATTTGCAAAACTCTTCGGTTTATCTGGAGAAACAGAAATTCTCTGCATTCAAGCAATGCGAATCATCTCGCTAAGTTTCTTATTTGCCGGAACAAACATTGCATTTCAAGGTGTTTTCCAAGCATTGGACGGCGGCATCGAATCGCTCATTATCTCTGTGTGCAGGCAGATTCTCTTTGTACTTCCAGTGGCATGGCTGTTTTCACTGGCGACAAGAGGAACAAACGAGCATACTTGGCTGATTTGGCTGACGTTCCCGATTGCAGAGTTTGTTTCTACGGGCATTGGATGCCTGCTGATGCGACGAATTCAAAAGAAAATACAGTAACCATTTTTGTATTTGTTTCCAAATAAGGAGCTTACTCCACAAATTCAGGAGAGGATAGACATCCTCTCCTGAATTTTTTATCTCCTATGCTGCCTACACGGAAATCAATTTTTAAATGATGGTGTAAATTCTACGCCGCAGGCGACTGCG
>JAEDGE010000064.1 GCA_016297675.1 Oscillospiraceae bacterium | reverse complement strand
CCGCTAAAAGCGACTGCAAAGCCATAGGCTTTGTGAGGGCAGTATGAACCACGCAAATCCATTTTCAGATTTCTTCGGGAAACCTTGTACGAGAGGGTCGGCAAGGCTGGGGGACACCCCCAGCTTGCCTTGGTGACGTCAATCGCCCCCGTGCAACCTGACTGCAAATTTGATAGGAAAATTTAAGAAGGGCGATTGACGTGACGTTCTTTCTCATCTGTTTTCTTATCCGAATTTGCAACGTTCCGCAGGGGGCAGCTTGCCCCCTGCACCCCTCGCCGAGCTGAATCAGCTCGACCATAGTTGCCTGCGGCGTAAAATGGATTTGCGTGTTTTGAACCGTTATCCCAACAACGGATCTTCTACGCCGTTCGCCTGAAAAGCCGCTCTCCGGTCCCGACAAGTTCCGCAAACACCACACGGCTTTTCTCCGCCCTCATAGCAGCTCCATGTCAGTTCATAAGGAACGCCCAGTTCCAGCCCTTTTTTTACAATGTCCTTCTTTGTCCATGTGACAAATGGAGCTTCTATCCGCAATTTCTGTCCGCTGCCCTCATAAACTGCCGTTTGCATCGCAGTGTTGAATACAGTACTGCAATCCGGATAGGCATTTCCAGCTGCATCATCTGCGTGCGGTCCATAGTAAATCACTTCGCAGCCATTGGATAAAGCAATGCTGGCTGCGGATGCCAAAAACAATCCATTCCGGAACGGCACATAGGTGGAAACCGGATTGCCGTTGGTCTTTTCCAATTGCGCTGCATAGCTTTCCTTTGGAATTTCCTCTGTAGAACCGGCAAGCAGACTACAATTAGAATCAGCAAAAATCGTCGTCAAATCCAGCTGTTTCCATGCTACGCCATAATACGCAACCACCTTTTGTGCTGCCTCTAATTCTTTCTTATGTTTTTGTCCGTAAAAAATCGAAAGTGCCAGTACTTCTTCTGCACCGTATTTTTCCACTGCCAATGCCAGTGCGGTTGTACTGTCCACACCACCGCTGAATAATACCATTGCTTTCATGTGACCGCTTCCTTTCTCTTAATCCATCACTCGTTGCTGCAACGCTGCATCGGTTTCAAATGCACCGCAAAATGTAGTGGTCGTTGTCACTGCTGGTACATTGCGAATGCCTCTGGCTGTCATGCAGCTGTGAGAACCGGTAATCACTACACCGACATCCGGTGTTTCGGCAGCTTCCATGATGATCTCTGCAATATCCTGTCCCAACCGTTCCTGCAATTGTAGCCGCTTTGCTGCCATATCGCAAATTCTTGCCACTTTGCTCAATCCCAATACTTTTCCATGTGGCACATAAGAAACATTGACATGCATATCATACATCAATGCCATGTGATGTTCACAGTAACTAAACACACTGATGTCTTTGATGGTTACAACTGTCTGTCCGGCATCGGTTTCCGGTTTGGAAAAAGTCTTTCCAAACATCTGTGCAATTTCATGATTGCTGTACTGCATCCCTGCAAAGACTTCCTCATACATTCTTGCCACTCGTTCCGGCGTTTCCTGCAAGCCTTCCCGATTCGGGTCATCCCCCAGTGCCTTTAAAATGCCCTTTACATGATAGGCAATTGCTTCGGTATCGATTGCCATTTTTCCTGCTTCCTTTCTTGTCATTAGACACCACGTTTCTGTGGATCCCAGATATACTTATGCAATTGTAATTGCAACCGCACCCCATTCAGCTGTTTTTGTATCAAAAATTGTACGATTTCTTGCGGGTCAATGGCACCGAAAACCGGACTAAAATACACATGACAGCGGTTTGTCAGATGATACTGTTCGATTAGTTCTGCACTCCGTTCCAAATCTGTCTGCGAGCCAACCACCAGTTTCACAGTATCCTGCGGCTGCAACAGTGCCAAATTCTCCAAATTCATCTGTGCTTCCATTCCACTGGATGGCAATTTATAATCCATTGTAAAGATTGGACGGGGCTGTATCGCTGCAAACGGCTGCAAGGCAATGCTGCCGTTTGTTTCAATTTCCAGCGAAAGGGATGGTTCCGCCGTGATGGCAGCAATCAATGTTTCTACATGTGGTGTCAACAGCGGTTCTCCGCCGGTCAGCGTAACATTACGAATACCGGTCTGCAAAATTGCCTGTACAATTTCTTCTGCAGTTTGAAGCGTATGAGAAACATCCGCCTGATTCGCCCACTGTGTGTCACAGTAACTACAATGTAAATTACAACCGCAAAGCCGCACAAAAACTGCCAATTCTCCGGCTCTTGTTCCCTCTCCGTTGATACTGGTAAACTGCTCCGCCACCTGAAATTTCGTTTTCATCTGATTTCTGCCTCCTCATAGGCAGCACAATTATCCGGCGTTTCATAGACAATCACCCGTTTCACTGGCAAGTTTTGTTGTTGCAGCAACTGAAAAAAATGTTTTGCAAAACACTCTGCCGTTGGTCGAAACGGCACCGAAATCAAACGAAACGATTCTTCCTGCAATGCCTGTACAGTTGCTTGCCGCAGCGAACCTGCTTCATAAATCAAAGCGTGGTCATAGTATTCTGCTATTTGCCGCAGAGCCTTCTTCAAATCTCCAAAATCTATCAGCATTCCCCGACAGACACCATCTGTCTGCAAAGTTTCCTGCTCTACAATCACCTCGATTGTCCAGCGATGTCCATGCAGATTGGCACACTTTCCCTGATAGCCACTTAAAAAATGGGCACTGTCAAACGCTGCTTTTGCTTTGAGTTGGTACATCTTTCTTCGCCTCTTTTCTGTCAGTATCAAAAAAGCGGACTTTCTGAAAAAGAAAGACCGCCTGTTTTTCCTCTATGACAACAGACTTGCTACCTGTCATCCAGTTTGAAATTTTGGCAGCCCTAGTTTTGTTTTTCGACAGGATGGTGCAAATGAACTGTCGTTTTTTTGATTATACCACAGGGACAGCAGCTTGTCAACTGCCAAAAAGAATCGGCTGCACAATATCAAAAATACTGTGCAGCCGAATTTCATTTTTGTAAAATAGAAAACAGTTGTTTAATTTGTACTTGGGTTATTTACCGGCAAAGATTTCTCTATCATGATAACAAAGTTTGTCAAAGCTACTGCATCATGTTCATCCACGTTATCGGTACCATCTGAGATATCACAGTTTGCATTTGCAAATTGCACAGGTGTCAATTCTGCAATTACGCCTGCCATGTATTTATTCATGGTAATCGCATCTGTCAGGTCTACCTTGCCATCCAGATTCACATCGCCATAAGAAACAACATCGCCGCCATTGGTGGTGGTAGTGGTTTCTGTTGTATCTTCTGTCGTTGTTGTTTCCGGTGTTGTAGTTTCTACTGTATCCACTGTGGTTACAGTAGTAGTGGTTTCTTCTGTTGTAGTGGTCGTATCTTCTGTTGTAGTAGTTGTTTCAGAACCGCCGTTATCCGGAATATATGCTGCTGTCAATACTACATTTGTAGTAGCCACAGAATTCCCGTCGTCATTGTTTGCCCACCAAACCTGTACCAAAGCTTCCTTTTGTTTCTGTACTTCTGCAACCACTTTTGCAATCAGTGCTTCATCCTTTACTTTATCTGCGCCGTTATTGTAAGAAACTTCAAACGGTGTTCCGCTCAGATCTACCATTACTTCGCCGGATTTTGTAATTTCCCACTGATAAGATGCCCAATAATCTGTACCATCCACAGTTACAGAAATTCCCGCACAGCCATTTGCATAGGTAACCGATTTGTCAGCATCCAGAACGAGATACACCTTGTCACCCATTTCTCTGTCAAAGCTGATCTTATAGTCAGTACCGCTCTTCTTTACTGTTGCCATGATCGCATCTTCTACCTGTGTAGTAGTCGTAGTGGTAGTGGTTCTCTTGGTCGTTGTCGTAGTAGTCTGTCCCGGCAAAGTGGTGGTTGTTTCGCCCGGAGTTGTATTCGTATACAGATCATCCGGCAACTCGTCCAATGTAATCACCCATTCGCTCTGATAGATTTCCTTCAACGTATCTGGATTGTTATAGTTGGAATCCATCAGATGTTCCCCATACCATGGCATGAAATACAGCCAGTATGCATGTTCCGTCTGAATATTCTCCAAAGACGGTACGGTATCATTCTCCATCATGGCAATCATCTTATTATTGTCGTACATATCTACCAGATCATAGAAGATGCCGGAAATTGCACTTTCATTCGGTGCAACCGCACCTGTGCTCCAGTTCTTGGCATTATACTTGTCATATCCAACAAGATCGACATAATTGTCTCCCGGATAGAAATACTTGGACTCATCAGAATAAGTATAGCTGTTAAATTCCCAGATCAGGTTATGCAGATCGTATTCTTCTGTCAGCAGCTTGTACAGATACTGGTACAGTTCTACATAAACATCTGCACCTTCCTTAGACCACCAGAACCATGCACCGCTTCCATCAGCACCGCCGTTGCCCTCTGCTTCATGGAACGGACGGAACAGAATCGGTACATTGGCTTCCTGTGCCTTTTTCAATTGAGTTGCCAAATTATCCACTGCAAGCAGGAAGAATTCATATTCCTTTGTGCCCTCTACCATGACATTGGCAGTTACAAAATCGGTCTTTTCCGAATAAGTTGTCTGATCCCAAGCCATTGTAGAACCGACTGTATAATCTGCCATTGTTTTCGGTACATTGATATGCCAGCTTGCAGTTGCAATGCCGCCCTTATTGTTTACCCAGTCAATCATACGGTCAGTTGCACCATCTTCCCAAGCATACAATGGACAAGTATCTCCAAAGTCAAAGCCACGGATCGCCGGAAGCTCGCCACTCAGCTCCTCAATAAAGTTAAATTCATCATCACGAGACTCACCAAAAAATTCCTGCTGACCAGAAAGCATACCCTTTCCATAAACACTGGAAAGATACGTCATCAAGGACTGTGCTTCCTTCGTAGCCTTTGGGTCACAAAGAGCATTGGAAGACTTTAGTTCTGTAAAGGTTTTAGTTGTAACCGTCATATAGTCAAACTGTGTCCAGCCCCAGAAGCTTTCCATCTCAATGGTGTTTTCTCCGGCAGCCAGCTGCACAGAAGTTGCTTTAATCTCTGTAAAGCTGCTTGTTGCAGGGAAGGTCACATCGGACTGGCTGACACCATTTACCTTGAGCTTCTGAGTCTTATTGCTATCTGCCTTATAGCAGATATTCAGGTCGTACATGCCAGCTGTTTCTACATTCACCGTAACAGCCAATTTATCTCCTGCACTTTTCATAAAGACACATTTACCGCCACTGGCATCTGCATCCTCCACAACTGAAATTGATTCTGACGCTGCAACAACAGTCAGTTCACCGTCTTCAAACTCATACTTGACTGCATCGGCTGCCACGCCGGAAAAAAGGTTTGACAAACAAACCGCATTGACTGCCATCGTTGCTGCCAAACCAGCTGCAAACAATTTTTTGCTGTGTTTCATAATATTTTCTCCTCTCAAGGTTTTGGCAAAGCAGAAGATACCGTTCTCCTCAAAAATCATCTTCTTCTGCATACTGCTTTACTTCCTGTCTAATTCATTTTTATCAAGCTAAAAAATAAATTAGGTCTTTGTTACTTTTTATTTTACAACAGCATGAAAAATAAGTCAATGTTTTTCATGTTTTTTTCTAAATTTTCTACGTATAGCACAAATTAAATCAGAAAATTTATGCAATCTGCACAAAATCAAATAACAAAATTTGTTTTTAGGCTAATTTATTTCTAAAAAATCTGAACCAAACGAATGAAGTGGCAATCAACTTTCTCTTTTTTTCTGTATCCTATTTTCAAATAAATCTTAATTTTCCAAAAATTACATTTTATGTGAAAAGAATACACAAAAAATAATTCTTCTCTACTTTAAAAACTATAAAATTTGTTGTAAAATAAAATAAAATCTGGTACGGAATTGATATAAAAAGGGAGGTAATCCATAAATGGAACATCCAATCACATTAAATGGTATCAAGAATATTCTTCTGAGAGACTGTGTACATCCCATAGACATTCCCCATTTTCTGCAATTGCTGTTTCTGGAAATTCTGGAGAAAAGTTATATCCAAAAAAAAATAATTTCTTCTGCTTCCTGTCAGGCATTCCTAAATGGCAATACCAAAATTCATGAAAATGGAAACCGTTCTTATGCCAATATGAGAGTTACAAAACTTCTAAAAGAAAAATTATTTTGTACAGATGCCTTACAGCTGGAACAGAATGAAACGTTTCATAGAATGGCTTACAATCTGGAACAAATTTTAGTACAAGCCAACGTTCCGGACTGGCATATCGCAATACAACACGCACTTGCCTGTCTTACTACAGAAAATACCTATTATCCTGCATTTTTTGAAGCACTACAATCTCTGCAAGACAAGAAAAAAGAATCCCGTGCACTTGCAGCAATGATATCACTTGCAATCTTTCAAGAAACGCTGCCAGAAGTCTTTCCCTGGCTTCAGCCATCTTCTGAAAAAAACACTTCCTTGTCTCATTTCACAAATAAAATGCGGCAGACAGCAATCCAAATGCTGAACACTGCTGCGGAGGAACAGGGACGAATGTTGGCATTTCGCAGTGTAAAGCATAAAATTGATATGCCCGACGTAGGAAATATTCTCTCCACAGCTCTGGGCGTGCAAAACAATCGGATTTCCTCTATGCTGGTTCAAAATGAGGATGACACCAGCGAGTCGCTACGTTCTCTTTTCACAACACCACCTTATGATAATATTATGCTGACGGGAATCGGCGGATCGGGTAAAACCTTTATGCTGCTGGATCTGGGCGAATTTCTACTGCAAAGCGACAGTCCTTTGATTCCCGTTTATATCCCACTGAATCTACTCAATCGGAGTAGTATCGGTGACCAGAACAAACCTATTTTCCACTATTTCGTACACTGCCTCGGAGAAAAAGAAACAACAATCTCCAAAAGTTTGCTGCAATGGATGAAAACAGAACCGCAGCAGATCCTGTTTTTTCTGCTGGACGGCTACAATGAAATCACCAGTGAAACTGCAAAAAATAATCTCATTTTGGAAATCAAAGAGATGAAACGACGCTTTCCAGCAGTGCGGTTTCTGATTACCAGCCGAAACAATCTCTCAGACTGTTTCTCCACTGGAGGAGAACTGCCGTTTTTCTGCAAACGTGTCAATCCCTTGCAAGATACACAGATCAAAACATTTCTGGAACGACAGTTCGGAGAACAAAAAGCAGAACAAGAATGGCAGCAGCTCATCTCCACAAAATTCATTGACATTCTCCGAAGTCCGATGGCACTGGCTATGTACTCCTATCCCTTACAGAACCAATCTCTGCTGAATGTCCCACTCCCCTATCCCAAGCCAGAAACAATTGGAGAATTGATCGGCAATTTTATCGAACAGGTCAAACGAACACCTACTTTAAACAGCAGCCCATCCGAACAGGAACAAACAGAATATACCATGCAAATTTTATATTATATTGCCTACTGTATGGCAAGAAGCGGTAGTTTCCGCATGGATTCTTTTTCAATTAAGAGTGCTCTGGGAGACGCCATTTCTTTTTATCGACAACTCCCCAATTGCAAGATGCCGCCAGATTTTACCGTACAGTTCTGGGAAGTGGAAAAAAAGATGGGATTTCTGATTTATCCGCAGCATGCCGATCAAGATTACCGATTCTATCACCAGAACTTCCGAGACTATTTCTATGCGAATTTCCTGCTGGAAATTTTGCAGACAGCTCTTCGATTTTATACGGATTACAAACAGCCGAAAGAAGCAAAAAATCTCATCTGCCGCTTTTTTTCTGAACCGATTCCGGATGAAATTCTACAGTTTTTAGGAGAAATCACCTTGGAACGTCTCTATCTGCCCGGGGAAAAACGAATGCAGGACGAAAAAGGCTCCTTGCTGGAACGGTCTTTGCAAATTTTGGGAAATACTCCGGCAGATCGTCAAAGCAGAACTGCCATCGACCAGTTGATCACAGCAGCAAAACGTGCCCGTCACCAGAATCTCAGTACATTCTGTTTTGATGGACTGGATCTGCAATCCGTCAACCTGAATGGCATTCGGCTCTATGATATTCGCTGCGGTCAGCTGACCACTGCCTCCTTTGTGGATGCACACCTCACCGAATATACATTCCAACCGCTTGGTCATTCTGCTGCTGTTCACACTTTCTGTACCATTGGGGAAAACCTTCTTTCTATTTCTGGCAGTGGCATTTGGTGCTATCACATTCCTTCTCAGCAATTTCGATTTGCTGCCTCTTATGATGGTACATTCGTCACTGACTCGGCTTGTTCTGTTTCTCATAAGCTGCTGCTAACCGGTGATAAAAATGGAAGACTCTGTTTCTGGCAGTATACAGAACAGCCGGATGGTACCTTATTCTTTCAAATGCTGCCAGAACGCACCTTATATCTGCAAAATGCGATTCAGCAAATAATGATTGATGATATGCAGGACTGCTGCTTTGCTGCCGTCAAAAACGAAGGAATTTGGCGGATTCCGTTTTGCCAGCCGGATTCTCGTACTTTTTTGACATATACGGAGAATCAAAAAGGCTACCGAAAATACAAAATTGCACTGGTAGAACCATTCCTGATTTTCTCCTGTGGTAAAACACTTTATCGAATTCCAGCAGATGCCGCTGGTTTTCAGGCAGAACAAGCCGCTGTATTTTTACAGCTAACCAAAAACCTACCAGAATCGGAGGAAGCGTATATTTACGACTTCAAAAAGATTCTTCATTTTCATCAAACTTGTTTTCTCATCAATCTACGTGGGAAACATACTTCTGTGGTATTGCTCTCTGCACCAAATGGCTGCTTTGAAATTCAGAAAAAGCAGCACACAGATCAATTCAGCGGCTTCAATGATATTATTCTCTCCCCAGAGTCCTCTAAATTCTGTATCTGCAACAAAATCTATGGTCATCGAGAAGCCTGTATCACCGAAGTAAAGATGTCACTTCCCGGCAGGGACTTTGTGTGTAAGCCATACTATGGAAACCAGAATTTTGAAATTGAAACCGCCTGCTACCTGAATGCAGATGAAATTATGCTGAGTTCCTTGGATCGTTCCCTACAGATTATCAACACCAGCACGGAAAACATTCACACGCAATTTCTGGGCTATGATGCTGGCATTCATGATTTATTCCCTGTCGATGAGAATACACTCTATACCAGCTCCTATGATGGCACGCTGCATCATCTCTCCAGAGACTGGCTCACAGGAAAATGGCACTGTGTGCAGAGTATTCCAGCTCATCAAAATTGGGTATATCAAGTGAAATCTTTCACCATTGGTGAAACGGAACTGCTTGCGTCTTGCTCCCATGACCATACCATTCGCATTTGGAATGCCCGTACAGAGGCTTGTATCTGTACCATTCCCATGCCCTATCTGGTACATTCCGTTGGTCTTTTTTCAGATGGTACCATTGTCGGCGTCACCAAAAATGGAATTCTTGGTTTATATGCCATTGACCTGCAAAAAAATTGTGCATCAGAATTAGACCAGCAAGACTTGCGGAATTTCCCACATTTTCAGCGTTGCAGAAAACTCTGCATGATCCAGAATGAGAAAGGGGAAAATGAATTACTCCTGATAATCTGGACAACAAAACATCATTCGAGCGTTTACCAACTTACCAAAACAAAACAGCAAAAAATAGAACTTACAGAATATTATAATACAGAAAATTTAGAACAAGATAACGTTCTTGTACGAGATATAGATAAAGATACAGTATTGGACGGACAGACTCGCTGTATGTTATTCTGCGGCAGCCGGTATCAGCAATTTCAAAGCAATTTTTTCTTACTGCAAACAGAAGATGGTCGTCAATATCTTTATCGAGAAGAAGCAGATGAAAAGATTAACATTCTTCGACAGGATGCTCTGGACAATTATAATGGTGTAACCGCCGGAACCTTCTTCCATTATCAAGGAAAATTATATGCTGCTGCTGCAACCTATTCCTATTTGCTGCTAATCTTTGCCGTCCATGACGTAACAAATGCCAGACTGGTTGCAAGATGTGTTCATGACACGCCCCTTTTGGATGTAAAAGCGGCTGGCAATTTGCTGTTTGCAGCAGGGACAAACGGAAAAGTCTTTCAATGGGAACTGCACACACTGCTGCCAGAACAAGCAGAACCCATCATTTTACACTGTCAGGAAGAGAATGTAATCTTTGAAAATATTTCTGGATTCTACATGAATCATGTTCGGTTTTCGCAGAGCAAAAAAGACTGGAATGCTTCTTTTCAGAAAAAAATCGAACAATACGCAGAAAACAGTTGACAAACAAACAAAATTATGATACAATAGAATACGTACCTATGCGGTATGTTCTTTTTGCCGCATGGTTTTGCGGGTGTGGCGGAATGGCAGACGCGGCAGTTTTAGGTACTGTTACTTCGGTGTGCAGGTTCAAGTCCTGTCACCCGCACCAATTCAAAAAATGAAAAAACCTGCGTAATTTCGGAAATGTGCCGATTCTACGCAGGTTTTTCTATTTTGTCCGGAGCGTTGCAACGCTGTTATTTGCGTTTTTGTGTCATGATTTTTCGTTAAAATGCAGCACTATGCAACACGAAATGCAACACGATTTTCTTGTAATTTATAGCAAAAAACCGCCCCACCGGATAGATAAGAAATCCAGTGGAGCGGTTTTTTGTTCGTCTGCCTATTGGACGGTCAGCGAATCT
>JAEDGE010000261.1 GCA_016297675.1 Oscillospiraceae bacterium | reverse complement strand
TTTAATTTGCTTCAATATCCTCTAAAACGGAATGCAGACTGCCTTCCAGCAGGAAAAATTCAAAGGACAACACCATTTCTTCTGTCAGGAGATATTCTACCTCAAATCCTTCTCCGTCTTCATCTTCAAAAAAAGCAGCATTTGCTTCGACAAATGGTGGAATGCTCTTCTGCCCGCTTAAACGCAGCGTTTCCTCTACAAATTCCTCCAACTCATCCATAGGGAGATCGGAACGGTCAATCAATTTTGGAATGGCGGTATAATTTTTTTCATGGATCGCCTGTAACACTGCCTTGATCACTGCAATTGCCTGCTGTTGATGTACTTCTGAAATCATAAAACAGCTCCTTTTCGGGTACGGTACTTATGGTTCTTCCAACTCTGTCAGTTGTCTTGCCAGAGCAGCCAGATCTTCTTTATCATAAAACTCCAGCACCAACGTTCCCTTTTTTTTGCCATAGGTGACAGACACTTTTCGCTGTAACCGGTCGGTCAGTTCCAATGCCATTTCCTTGTAATACTGGTCGGTTGTCCGACTTTTTTTTGTTGTTGGCTCTGCCTTCTCTGCCTGTTCCGCTGCCAGTTTTTCCACTGCACGGACAGTCATGCCGCCTTCTGCACATTTCTTCGCTGTTTCCAGCTGCAAAGCAGGGTCTGCAATCGCCAGTAATGCCCTTGCGTGTCCGGCAGTGATGTTACCGTTTTCGAGCATTTGCCGAATCTCTTCCGGCAGCTGCAACAGCCGCAGGGCATTTGCCACCGCACTTCTGGAACGTCCCACCGATTTGGCGACTTCCTCTTGTGTCATACCGTATTGTTCCATCAAATCCCGAAAACCAGCCGCTTCTTCGAGTGGTGTTAGGTCTTCTCGCACCAGATTTTCAATCAGGGCAATTTGCATGGTCTCCTGATCGGAAAATTCTTTGATGATGACCGGAACTTCTTCCAGTTCCAGTAAATTGGCTGCTCGCCACCGTCGTTCTCCAGCAACGATCTGGTATACCATTCCATAGGGACGTACCAATATTGGTTGCAGCATACCATATTGCCGGATGGAATCTGCCAATGCAGCAATGGCTTCTTCGCTGAAATTTTTTCTCGGTTGGGAGCGGTTCGGTTCGATTTCGGAGAGACGCAGGGTGCGTTTTACGGGTACTTCTGCGGTATTTTCATCAAATAAAAAATCCAGACCGCTGCCCAGTCCGCCAATTGCCATTGTCATCCGCCTCCTTTCTGTTTTTATGCTATATGCCTATTTCTTTTTTCCAAACAGCCGGATCTTTTTGTCTTTTTTCGGGGGCGGGACTTCGCCTAACAGTTCCATGCCAAGTTCTGCATATGCCTCTGCTCCCTTTGAATTTTTGTCATAATACATAACCGGTTTTCCATAGCTGGGAGCTTCGGAAAGACGCACATTGCGGGGAATTTTTGTCTGAAAGATCTGATTGGGGAAGTACTTTGTTACTTCTTCTTCCACCTGACGAGAGACATTCAGCCGAGGGTCAAACATGACAAATAAAATGCCAGCAATTTTTAGAGATGGATTTAAATTTGCACGCACCGCTTTGATGGTTGTCGTCAGTTGAGAAAGACCCTCCAATGCATAGAATTCTGCCAGCATGGGAATAATCAGTTCATCAGCAGCAGCCAGTCCGTTCAGCGTCAGCAAACCGAGTGCCGGTGGACAATCAATGAAAATATAGTCATAGTCCAGCTTGCAGGTGAGCAGCTGCATTTTCAAGCGATTGGCACGGTACTCCATTCGGCTGAGTTCCAGTTCACAGCCGGCGAGATCGTCCTTTGCCGGCAAGATGGAGACATTGGGAAATTCTGTGCGAAGAATCGCATCTGCAATTTTTGCAGTGCCGTTCAGCACATTGTGAGAAGAGATGGTCAGTGCACGTTTTTTGATGCCCAGACCAGTTGTGGTATTGCCCTGCGGATCAATATCAACGCATAAAACCTGTTTCCCACGAGAGCCGAAGTAAGCAGCAAGATTGACAACAGTGGTTGTTTTGCCAACACCGCCTTTCTGGTTTGCAATTGCATAAACGAGGCCCATAGTTTCATTCCTTTCCATGATGATTTACACATAGAATTAGTATAGCACACTTTTTTCAAAAAGTAAAGCATTCTTTCCACTTTCAACAAAGAAATCAAAAGACGAATGCCCATTTTACACAAGCATTCGTCTTGTTTTTG
>JAEDGE010000260.1 GCA_016297675.1 Oscillospiraceae bacterium | reverse complement strand
CTATCTTGCAGGTAGTATCTTCTTGCTGGAAATATCTGTATTTCACATTACAAGCTTTTCCACACAGAAAGAGACTGTTTCCTTGTCGTTGATGGAAGCAAGTATCGACAATCCGGATGATGCTATAATGGAAGGAAATTCGATTCGCATTACAGATGACTGTACCATTACATTTTCCAATCTGTCATTTCCGGATACGTTGCACTGTATGCAACTGGATATAGACGGAGAAGATCCGTTCTATCGTGTCACACTGCTCATGAAAGACGGAAATTTCACAAAACGGTTTGAGCAGGTCGGTAAAACACAAGCAACAGGTACTTATTCCAAATTACAGTTTTCCCTTATGCCATACCAAACTTTACACGCTCTGGAATTACAATTTTCTGATGTAGATCAGCCCATTGTTCTGCATAGTGGAACGTTGTATTCTTCGATTCCATTTGTTTTTTCCACTGCACGCTTTTTCTTGGTTTTAGGTATTGCTTTAATTTTGACCGCCTGCAAACAGTTTTCTGTCTGGAGCATTCGCTATCGTGCGAAAAGCTGGAAACATAATCTGGCGATACTGATTACCCTCTTTGGCTGTCTCGCCTGCATTTTAGCATTCATTGCACCAAATCAAGTCTATTCCACACTGGAAGAGATTGATGGCGGCAACGTTTATGCCATGACATTGGATGCATGGGTACACGGACGGGTAACGATGGATTTAGAAGTCTCACCAGAATTGCTGCAACTGGAAAATCCCTATGATGATTCGACCAGAGGAGGCGTTTATTATCACTGGGATTATGCCTACTATAATGGTAACTATTATTGTTACTTTGGCTGTGCACCAGTTGCACTGCTATACTATCCGTTTTATCTGTTAACGGGGAAAGTATTACCACTCAACATTGCGTATGCAATTGCAACTGCTGCAGTGATGATTACCATATTCGGGCTAATTATGATACTGGTACGGCAGTACTGCAAACGACCGCCGCTCTTGCTGCTACTCATGGGACTGGTATCCGCTGTTTTTGGCTGTAGTGTTCTAACGGGATTAAACTACTGCGACCGCTACTATCTCTGCTTGCTGACTGGTATGGCTGGTTTGCTGTTAGCACTCTGGATGGGATTTGCATCAGTTGTATCAAAACAAAACTGGAAACGATGTTTGCTGCTTGCGATCAGCGGAATCGGATTGGTCATCACGGCAGCATCTCGCCCCAATCTGCTCCTTTATGCACTGCTGTTGGTACCGATTTTCTTACAGTTCTTGTTCCAGAAACGTTTGAAACTGGCATCTCGAATAAGCAATGTGGGATGTTTTCTCTTGCCAGTTGCCGTTGGTGCGACTGCAATCATGTGGTACAACCAAATCCGCTTTGACAGTCCATTTCAATTTGGAGCAGTTTATCAACTGACGGTAGACAATGTTTCTGCCAATTCCATTTCTCTTTCTCGCTTACCAGCAGCTATAGAAGCTTATTTCTTCTGCCCGTTGGAATTGCTGCATGATTTCCCGTTTATTGGTACAAAATACACTTCTATCCCAAATCGAATCATGTATCTCTATTCAGAGGCTTCCTTCGGGGCATTTGCAATGCCTTCTATTCTGTTGGGATTCCTGTGCTTCCCACTCGTATACAAGCATTGGAGAAGAAAGAATCATGGTTTCCTACGGCGAATTACCATTGTATTGACTGTTTTTGCAGCCGTTCTACTGGCATGGATGGATTACTGCATGGCTGGGATTTCTCCTCGTTATATGCTGGATATTTTAGTTGTTCTGAGCGTCTTGACAACCATTCTCCTGCTGCAAGTGCCGACTATACTAAAGTCCTGTCATGCTGGCATTGCTATGGTAAGCCAGAAAGTGATTTTTGCTGCCATGGCAGGAACGATCATTGCAATTCTTTGCATTTTAATCAACTCTGGAGAAGGGGTTACGCTTTTCAAAGCACACCCTGCACTTTGGAATGAACTGAAAGAAATTTTTGTCTTTTGGAGATAAAAGGGCATTCTCCAATCCCCCACCTTCAAACAGAGCCGACAAATTGCCGGCTCTGTTTTTATGGATGAAATGGGGTTCGATGAAAAATCTTTTCAGGGAAAACATTCTGACCACAGTTGCCGTTCGTCGGATAAAACTGATTCCTCGAACGCATACCATGTTATATACTGTCCTCTATTGCAAACAACGGTGTTGTTTGCAATGCCGCTAAAAGCG
>JAEDGE010000259.1 GCA_016297675.1 Oscillospiraceae bacterium | reverse complement strand
CGACTATCTGACAATCCCAGCAAATAATCGGTTGATACGCCGTAATAGATTGCAAACGCTGCCACCCTTTCTAAAGGCGGATCATTGGTGCCACGTTCATAACATCCGATCACGCTTGCCGACAGATAAAGATCATCTGCTACATTGTAAATCGTTTTGCCGCGTTCCTGCCGCAGCTCCCGCATCCGCTTTCCCAGTATGTTATCCTGCATGGTTGGTCTCCTTTCTCATCGGGGTAATCGCTTTCTCATAATTTCGATAGTAAAAATAGAAAATCTCCAGTATTTTTTTCGCTGCATCTTCCTTTTTTACAAACGATACTTGTAAACCGCATCGATTGCCAGAGCGAAGGGAACGCAGTTCTGAATATACCGTTTCTCCAATTCTCTTGACTTTTCGGTTTTGTGCAATCATTTGCGGTTCTGGAATTTCAAACGCTTTCAATTCCTGTTCCGAGGTAACGCCTTCCAGAATCAATTCAATGTGCCTTGCATTCTTAGCCGCTGCATCGAGTTCCTTGTTGATTCGTTCCCGTTCTCTTGTAATGTTTCCGAACAGTTCATCTACGCTGCCTTTTCGCTCAATCACGCAGGCTCGTTCAAAGCTTTTCCCATTGATAGAAAAGGAATAATCCCCGAAATCCAGCTTTCGATGTTCTGTCGAAATCCCACTTGCATACAAATATTGCATAATATGTTGATTGCATTGCTCCCGTGTGTCACAGATAATTGTGACTTTTTTTGCAAATTCTTTTCTATCCGTCATCTTCCACCTCAAAATCATAAGCCGATTTATAATTGACCGGTCTTTGAATTTCTTTTCTTGCCCTGCAATAGTCGCACGTTCCGCATGGCATCGGGAGAAGTTCCCCTGATTTGATTTTCTGAAATCGGTTTACCATAGACTGGACAAATTCCAAAGCCGCATCCAGTACATCATCCGGAACCCAGAACAGTTCCAAATCTGGTTCCGGTTCTTTTGTGACGGCTGCAAGATAGAATGGGAGTGTTTTTCCAGTGTTTTGCCGCACGATTTCCCGATATACCGCACCCTGTATGTCATACCGCCAGAAATCAATAAAATGTAACTTTTGCTTTTTCTCCGGGCTGTAAATCAGCTGAAAATCACGTACCACCTTTAAATCCACAATCATAATCCCATCGTGATAACTGTCAATCTTGGATTTAAACGGCACACCGCAAATTTCTCCGGTAAAAATTTTCTGCTTTTGACCGCCCATGTACTGCATGAATTTCTTATCACGCTGTACCCGTTGGATGATGTAATCTGCATGCCTGTATTGGGCTTTCAGTTCTCCTTTTTTGGTTACAATTTCCGGATGTGCAGAAACAAAAGATTCCAGTGTCCCTTCAAAAAAAGCATCCACATAGGAACCAACTAAGAGGGCATCCGTAACCGTTCTGTGATATTCACCGTTTAATTCTGCCATCGTGCGTGCCTCGCAGTCCAGAAAAGACTTGAACTGCGAAACACTCATATAGGTTCGGTTGCTTTCCGGTGAAAAGTAATTCTCATTTGTCAGCATCCGGTTTTTCCTCCGCAAATGGATCAGGTGCTGTTTCTGCTTTTCGGCTTGCAACGTCCTCTGCTTCCCCTTCCACATGGCAACCCATCAGCACCTCTGGGCAGTGAACCCGTGCAAAAAATGCACCAGCCCGATATGCCAGCATTTGTTCCGGCATGGTTTTCCACTTTTTGTTGCTCATCCAGCCTTCTTCGATTGCCATTGCAATGGTGATTTCCGTCCCGACCAGTTCTGTATCGCCATCTTTTGCAGTGATATAGCACCCTCTGTTGTTCGTTCCACGCTCTCCGGTATAGATCACCCTGACATCCTGAAACCGCTGCCGGATAAACGACAGACAAGCTTGTCCGCTCCACGAAGGCTTTCCTTTTACCACATACAGCTGCTGCATGACCATGAGCGGAGAAACGCCCATTCTCTGTGCCATATCCACAGCAATCGCACAATCTCCTGGCTTTCCTGCATATGCAGTCGGCACAAGGCCGCTGGCTGCAAAGACTTGACCAATCCGCATAGCGGAGGCAAAGTCTGATATCATGGAAGGGGTACTTGCTTTCTTTTCTGGTATTGCCAGTTGATTTTTATCTGTAACATGTTCCATTTCAAACCTCCTGCATTATCAATGCATTCGCCGTGATCCGCTCTGTCAGCGATTCCAGCAGCATCTCATAG
>JAEDGE010000258.1 GCA_016297675.1 Oscillospiraceae bacterium | reverse complement strand
ACGGTGGTGTGAGAGGTCGGCTTCTCAATTAATGGGTAGCTTCCTACTCGATTAGTTAATATTTATAAGAAGGGGGAGTAGATGAAAAATAACCAATATAACTATAGATGAGCATTTCCAGAAATTTACACAAAATTATGGCGTAATTTCCGATATAGCTCTCTTTGTTTCTGTTTACAATTACAATTTGCTTACAGTTGACGCAGCAAATTTGCCATTTCCAGTGCCCCCATTGCACAGTCATAGCCCTTATTGCCGGCTTTCGTGCCAGCTCGTTCAATCGCCTGCTCGATGGTATCTGTGGTCAGCACGCCGAACAATACCGGCACTTCTGTCTGCAATCCTACTTGTGCAATGCCCTTAGAAACTTCAGCACACACATAATCATAATGGCTGGTTGCTCCCCGAATGACAGCCCCGACACAAATAACAGCATCATATTTTTTAGAATCTGCGAGTTTTTTTGCAATCAGCGGAATTTCAAATGCCCCTGGCACCCATGCCAATGCAATGTCATCGGCAGCGACACCGTGCCGGAGCAGACAGTCTTCTGCACCGCCAATCAGCTTGCTTGTGATAAATTCATTGAATCTTGAAGCGACAATGGCAATCTTTAAGCCTTTGCCTTCATACATACCTTCGATTGTTTTCATGTTTTTTCCCATTCCTTTTTTATTTATTTCTCTGCATTCGGCAGTTTCATGCTGTTTCCGCATGTCCGGAAGTGCAGATAATGCCCCATTTTAAACTGTTTTGTCTGGAGATAACGGATGTTTTCCGGCTTTTCTGGAATATCCAGTGGGACACGTTCTGTGATGGTGATGCCATATTCCGAAAGGTCGGTCAGCTTTTCCGGATTGTTGGTCATTAGCTTGAGTTTCGTTGCTCCGAGCTGCTTGAGAATCTGTGCTCCTACGCTGTAATCTCGTAAATCCGGTGCAAAACCGAGCTGTACATTGGCTTCTACGGTATCCAGCCCCTCTTCTTGCAATTTGTAGGCTTTGATTTTATTCAGCAGACCAATGCCTCTGCCTTCCTGCCGCAGATATACCAGAACGCCTCTGCCTTCTTTTTGAATACACCGCAATGCCTCTTGCAGCTGTTCGCCGCAGTCACAGCGGTAAGAACCAAATACATCGCCGGTCAGGCATTCCGAATGCACTCTGCACAAAACTGGATTGCCGTCCGCCACATCTCCCATAACCAGTGCGACATGTTCTTCTCCGTTGATGGTATTGCGGAAACCGTGTATCTGAAAATCACCATATGCCGTTGGCAGATGTGCCGCAGCAATCTCCTGCATGAATAAATCATGCTGTCGGCGGTAACGCTGCAAGGCACGAATCGTAATGAAAACAAGGTCATGCGCTTCTGCAAATGCAGACAGCTGTTCCCCTCGCATCATCGTGCCGTCTTCTGCCATAATTTCGCAGCAAAGTCCCACTTGCTGCAAACCAGCAAGCCGCATCAAGTCAACGGTTGCTTCGGTGTGTCCGTTTCGTTCCAAAACACCGCCTGCCTTTGCAGTCAGTGGGAACATATGTCCCGGACGGCGGAAGTCAGACGGACGAGAATCAGGGTCAGCTGCCATGCGGGCGGTCAAGCCCCGTTCCACAGCAGAAATGCCCGTGGTGGTATCCACGTGGTCGATGGAGACGGTGAATGCAGTCTCATGATTATCCGTATTATGGCGTACCATCTGGGATAATCCGAGCCGTTCTACATGCTCCCGACTCATCGGCATACAAATCAAACCTTTGGCACAAGATGCCATGAGATTGACATTTTCTGTGGTTGCAAACTGTCCAGCACAGATTAAATCCCCTTCATTTTCCCGATCGGGGTCATCTGTGACCAGAATGCACTTGCCGGCACGCAGGGCTTCCAGTGCTTCTTCTACTGTATTCCATTTCATAGTTTGTTCACCTTTCTTAACGGATAGTTAGTATCCATATTGTTTCAGCATGGATGCGGTCAGTGTTGGCTGTACTGGCTGTATGAGTTTTTCGATATATTTTCCAATAACATCGGTTTCCAGATTGACGGATTCACCGGCACGTTTGGAAAGCAGTGTCGTACAAGTTCCCGTATGTGGAATCAGACTGACCGAAAAGCTGCTGTTTGTCACCTTGGCAACGGTCAGGCTGATGCCGTCAATGGCAATGGAACCTTTTTCGACAATATAGCGGAGCAGGGAAGGGTCAGCCGAAATAGTGACACTCTGTGCATTGCCCTCCGGCACCT
>JAEDGE010000257.1 GCA_016297675.1 Oscillospiraceae bacterium | reverse complement strand
TTTTTCAGACTGTGCCAATCCAGATTTGATTCCTTTGGAAAAGGATGCATGGGAAAGGGCGGCAGCAGAAAAGTATGAACATTCTTGATGCAAATATGATTCTGCGGTATCTGCTCAATGACAATGCAGAAATGGCAGAACAAACAGAACAAATCATACAACACGCAACCGTATTGATTTTGCCGGAAGTGATTGCAGAAGTCGTCTATGTATTAAAAGGGGTTTACAAACAAGAACGCTCTGTCATCGCACAAGGTTTGCTGCAATTTATGCAAATCAATTCGATTGTAACAAATTGTAAAGATGTAATTTCTGTTGCATTACGGTTGTATGGTGAGCACAATCTTGATTTTGTAGATTGTTTATTATGTGCGTATCATATGGAATATGGATATGCAGTTCGCACGTTCGACCGAAAGTTGAACCGTTTGATACAGGAAACAGAGAAATCTATTGATTAAAAAATGTATGCTTGCTCTGTACAGTGCATACAGCGAAAAAGATTGGAGGAATTTTTACAATGGGTATGACCATGACACAAAAAATCCTTGCTGCTCATGCAGGCTTGGATCATGTAGAAGCTGGTCAGCTGATTCTGGTCAATCTCGACCGGGTACTCGGCAACGACATCACTTCTCCGGTTGCCATCCGGGAATTTAACAAACTGGGCATTGACCATGTATTTGACAAAGATAAGGTGACCATGGTAATGGATCACTTCGCACCGAACAAAGATATCAAAGCCGCTACACAGTGTAAAATGTGCCGGGACTTCTGCAATGAAAAAGAAGTGACACACTTCTATGATGTCGGACAAATGGGCATTGAACACGCCCTGCTGCCGGAAAAAGGACTGGTGGTTTCCGGTGATGTTGTCATCGGTGCAGACTCCCACACCTGCACCTATGGTGCACTTGGTGCCTTCTCCACGGGTGTTGGCTCGACTGATATGGCTTGTGGTATGGCAATCGGCAAGGCATGGTTCAAGGTGCCGTCTGCCATTAAATTTGAACTCAAGGGCAAGCTGAATCCCTATATCTCCGGTAAGGATGTCATTCTGCACATCATCGGCATGATTGGCGTAGACGGCGCTTTGTACAAGTCGATGGAATTTGTCGGCGAAGGCGTTTCCAGCCTCTCCATGAGCGACCGTCTGACCATGACCAACATGGCAATTGAAGCCGGTGCAAAGAACGGTATTTTTGCCGTTGATGAGCAGACCCTTGCCTATGTTGCAGAACACAGCGACCGGAAACCAGTTGTTTATACAGCAGATGAGGATGCTGTTTATGACGAAACTTATGTGATCGACCTGTCCGAAATCAAATCAACGGTTGCCTTCCCACATCTGCCGGGCAATACCAGAACCATCGACAATGTGGGCGATGTAAAAATTGATCAGGTTGTCATCGGCTCCTGTACCAATGGATTCTATCGGGATATGGAAGAAGCAGCTGCCATTCTCAAGGGCAAGAAGGTTGCAAAAAATGTTCGTGCCATCATCATTCCGGCAACACAGGACATTTACCTGAAAGCCATGGAAAATGGTCTGCTCAAGACCTTTATTGAGGCAGGCTGTGTCGTTTCTACCCCGACCTGCGGTCCGTGTCTGGGCGGTCATATGGGCATTCTGGCAGCCGGTGAACGGGCAGTTTCCACCACCAACCGGAACTTTGTCGGTAGAATGGGACATCCAACTTCTGAAGTCTATCTGGCAAGTCCGGCAGTTGCTGCCGCAAGTGCGATTACTGGCAGAATTACTGACCCGAAGGAGGTAATGTAACATGAAATTTGAAGGAACAGTCATCAAATATGGTGACAATGTAGATACGGATGTTATCATTCCGGCAAGATACCTGAACACCATCGACAAGAAAGAACTGGCTTCTCACTGCATGGAAGATCTGGACACCACCTTTACCAGTCGGGTAAAAGAAGGAGATATTATGGTTGCCGGTGAGAACTTCGGCTGCGGTTCTTCCAGAGAACATGCACCAATTGCCATCAAAGAAAGCGGCATTTCCCTCGTCATTGCAAAGAGCTTTGCACGAATTTTCTACCGCAATGCCATCAACATCGGTCTTGCCATTGTAGAATGTCCGGAAGCAGCAGAAGCAATTGAAGAAGGGCATATTGTGGAAGCGGACTTGGACAACGGCATTTTGCTGGATAAAACCACAGGGCAGTCCTTCCAGACTGCTCCGTTTCCACCGTTCATCCAGACTATTATCACAAATGGCGGTCTGATTGC
>JAEDGE010000256.1 GCA_016297675.1 Oscillospiraceae bacterium | reverse complement strand
AATTCCACTGTTTCATAACGTAAATGCACCGTCCTTCCGGAAAATCGGAAAGGCGGTGCATTTCATCTTTTATTCGGTTGGATTGTCCGTGTGTTCTCCTGTTTCCTCTGTATGCTCTGGCATACGAATCGGTCGGTTGTACGGATACGCTCCCCCACGATGCTGCTGCGGCGGTGTAGGCGGTACCTGCGGCGACTGCATATAGGACGGTTGTCCCGACTGCTGCGGATACGGCGGCTGCTCATAGGGTTGTTGCATTGCCTGTGGTTCGTAGGATTCCGGCACAGGCGGCTGCATGGTCTCCGGCATAGGCGATTTCACAGCATGTGGATGCGGTTTCTGTTCCGGTATCTCCGGTTCTTCCTCCGTCTCATCCTCTTCCGGTAGATATCGCAATGCCATCGTCATGCAAATCATACCCACATAAAATGCAGCCTCATTCATCAGAAAATGCACCCAACGAGTATTTTTTACGGCATCTGTCAAATATCCTTCCATTTTCAATTCCAGTAAAGCATCCTGTAATTCCATAAAGGACATCGCAAAGGGAATCAGAATGGCTATGACTTCTAATCCTTTCAGCATCCAGACTGCCCACTGTGGATAACGTCCAACCAATAGCAGAAATAGCGGTACCAGCATCGCAATTTGATAGTATGCAATCTCTGAAGTCAAGGATGCTCCCTGTCCACCCTGCAATTCTGACCATCGCTGTAACAAACCGCCGTAGACGTAACAAACCGCAGGAATGATACAAAGCCACGGAAAATGCCGCATCGCAATCACACCAAGTACTGCCATCGCTGCACCGGCAGCCAGAAATAAATAATATTCCAATGTCATCGGATAAAGCGGATCTCGCATCCGCTGAATCATACCGACACAGAGAATCAGACCAAATAACGCCGTCAAAATGGGAAACAGCGAACGACGAGAAACTGAGACACGCAATCGCTCCATATTCTCTCCCCCTTATTCTGTCGGCTGTTGGTTAGCAGTGCTATCTTCCTGTAGAACATACCACAAGCCATCCACTTGAATTAGTGTTGGGGAAAGAACTTCTGTGATGGTATTTTTGCTTCCCTTCAGCGTCCGTTCTACTTGCAGTGTCACTGCATCTTCTGCATGAACCGTATCTGCTCCCAGCATTTCGTTCATATCCTCTGTCCATTCCGTCAAAAATGCATCTGACTGCTCGGACATTCCTATAATAGAAAAAGAAACAGAAACATCGGTGCCGCACTGGTTTCTCCAATCTGCCATCGTATCTGCAATCGCTTGCTGATAGGTGTCAATAACATCCTGTTTTGTCTTTCCATAATGCTCCATATAATATGACCAGTATTCCGGCGGTGCCATCAACCGATACAGTACTTCCGGATCATTCTTCACAAATGCAGTATAATACTGCGACATCAGCGATTGATAGGTGTCGGGAGCCTGATCGACACTCGCTGCATCTGTCGTACTTTCTGTATTGGCGTCGTCCGAATCAGAAGAAGAGCTCATCCCCTGAGACGACTCCTTTTGCACCACATCCGGCAACACCGTAGCACAAATCCCGCCTACTGCTGCCAGTACCAATATCAAACCACCAATCAGCAGCCCTTTTTTTTGTATTGCCATTACTTCAATGATTCCTCCAATCTTATCTTACCAAAGGTCATATCCTTCATACTGGCAGGCATATTCCACCTGTTCCATTGCTTCCATACAATACCACTTCATACCACTTTTCAGCAACGTCAACGTCACACTATCTGTCATATCCCGATTATCGCCAGTCGTAGAAATCCGGACATTTGCCAATACGATCTCATCCAATGACATCGTAATATGGTATTCGTTAGAAAGCTTTGTTTCATACTCGGAAATGGTTTTTTCATCGGTATATGCCATCGCTGCATCCCGTTCATAGGCAAATTCGATATTGGAACCAAGATCTTCTTCCATCTGTTCCTTTGCATAATTGAAATAGCCGTCCAAGCAGTCCCGAATCTCCTTGCGATTCATACTATATTCATTTGACAGTCTGGATAAAAAACTATCTGGTACAATTTCACAGTAGCGTGTTCCACTCATAGAACCTCTGCCCCAGACATAACGGCGAATGACAGCCCGATATCCGCTGAAAAACAGAAAATATCCGCTTACCAGTAAAATTAAGACCAACAGTACACAAGCAACCGCAATCCAGAGATTTCGTCTGCTGGTACGTTCTATCCGTTCATAGCGTGCTTCCGGCGTTTCGATCTCCTC
>JAEDGE010000255.1 GCA_016297675.1 Oscillospiraceae bacterium | reverse complement strand
CTGTTGCAAATATTGCCCTTGGTATTGGAAACACGATTGCAGCACTTGGTTCAAACATTGTGACTGCATTCCAAAATTCAATTGCCAATGTGCAGACATTTTTCTATAACTTGTTATCAACAGCATTGTCAGTTATTTCACAGATTGCAAATGCATTGTCAAAACTTCCATTCGTGGAGATTGACACAAGCGGTTTAACAAGTGCAGCAGATGATTATGCAGCAAAGGCACAAGCAGCACAAGATTCAAAGGGATCATATAAAGACTTGGGTCAAGCATATAAAGATGGAGCATCCACATTTGACACCTATCAAAAAGGTTGGGCATCTGATGCCTATAAGAGCGGTGCAAAATGGGGTGATGGTGTTTCTAATAAAGTTTCAAATGCATTCAAAAGTGGTGGATCATCTGTCAAGATGCCAAAGGGATATGACTTTAATTCAGCACAATCAGGACTTGCAAACAATGCAGCACAGACAGCAGGAAACACTGGAAACACTGCTGCAAACACTGGAAAGATTGCTGACAGTGTAGACATTACAAATGAAAACCTGAAATATATGAGGGATGCAGCAGAACAAAAAGCAATCAACAGATTCACCACAGCAGAGATTAGTGTATCGGCACCAGTTACTGCAAATATCAATAATGAAATGGATATTGATGGTGTAGTTAGTCATTTAGCGGATGGTGTAAATGAAGCAATGGAAAGAGCAGCGGAAGGGGTGCATGATTAAGCATCCAAGCAACTGAATATTTTATCTGATGGGGAGAACCTGCACTTATGGTGTAGGTTCTTCTATTGTAAAAAAAGTAGAAACCTTTGGGCGGGAGGCTGCCGGGCCGGTTGGCAAATATGTAGCTTCTATGAAAGCTGCAATCCGCGTGCTGTGATGAGAAAAAAGGGCTGCCGGACATATCATCGGAAAAAGGCCTGCCCGATGCACTCCTCGGGAAAAGGGCGGAATGCTTCTGCATTCCGCCCTTTTCTCTTGTATCTATAACAGCGTAATCTGTAATAGTAAGCGTATATTTTATGGATTGATCCGTGACCAGTCCACACTGATGACATACTTATAGTATTCCAGATAACTGCCTCCTGCCGAGTTGCAGATATCAATCGGTGTGATTACGCATTTCAGAGGACGTATCAATTCTGAATCGGCTGTAAGCTTGTATTGAATTACATTATGGAGCATACTTTCCACACCATCCTCCTCACCGATTGCCATCATGGCATGACCATTAATCAATAGAATACTTCCCTTTGACAGCCTGCTGATAAATGTTTTCTTTTCTTCCACACTCATCTGACTGATATCCGTAACCTTTAATCCACAGTTCGGCATCCATGAGGTATTGCGTGGCAGCTTGATTCCAAAACAGCTGTAAACAGCACGCATCGTCGAACTGCAGTCCATATATCCGTTGGAATCTCCCCAGCCATAATTGACGCCCAGCAGCTTTTTTGCCAGAGTAACAATTCCTTCCTCACTCAGCTCCAGATATCCCTGGCAAACACTCTGTTTATTGACAGCAGCCTCTACGATCGTCAGCTTTCCCTGATCATCGGATTTCGGCATCTTTACTGTCACGCTGTCTCCGGTTACGGCTGCAGCCGGCAGTCTGGTTCCCATACGGAGAGCCACTCCCTCCACCGTTGCCACCTGCTCTGTCACGACGACAAATGGCTCTGCCTTCACATACGCAGTCATCTCTTCGAGGGAACAGAAACCTATCATTGAGGTTTCAATCCATCCGTAATAGCTTTCCGCCTGTACAAAACTCCAGATCTGATCTTCGGACTGGTGGAGAATCACCACTCCTTCACCTGCCATCAACATGGTTTCCTGCAGATAATCCGGGTCATCATATCCAGTCCCATCCGACATCTTCTGCCAGGTAGGGAAAGCACGGACTGCCGTATTTCCGATCAGAACACCATACCGCAAAGTGACCGGATCAGCAATACCTGACAGATTACGCCGGTTCATAGCAAAAGAGAAGTCGCCCTCTGTCCGCTGTGCCCCGTCCAGATATGATCGTCCCGGCACTGTGTAGGACTCAATCCTTTCACGCACCTCCCCGGCGGTCATCTCCGTAATCGCCGTAATGTCCACCAGATGAGAACCCGGCATCTGCAGGGTGGCTGCATTGGTATCTTCAATATACTCTGCCGCATTGACAGAACCGGTCAAAGTCACAGACCCGCCAGAATCCTCTGCTTCTGTTTCGCTGCTTTCCTCTGCAGCTTCTGTTTTTTCC
>JAEDGE010000254.1 GCA_016297675.1 Oscillospiraceae bacterium | reverse complement strand
TGACGATGAAGACGACAAAGTATGTGGTTTCCAATTTTGTTCCCATTGTAGGCGGAGCGGTATCAGATGCCTATGCCACAGTACTGGGCAGCTTGCAGGTTTTAAAAAGTGCAACGGGAGCCATTGGCATTGTCATTCTACTATTGATTTTTTTACCGGTTCTGCTGCGTGTGATACTTTATCGACTGGCGTTGAAAATAGGGGTTGCTTTGGCAGATTTGTTTTCTGTGAAGCAGGTTGCAAGGTTTTTGCGTGGTGCAGAGCAGGTACTTTCCATGCTGTTTGCGATTTTGATTTGTTTTTCTGTATTGTTTCTGGTGACCATTGCTCTATTATTGCTAATTGGGAAGCAGACAGGATAGAGCAAAAAAATGTTCATGGAAACAGAAAAAATCGGACAAGTAATCCCTGCCAGACAGTTCAGAAACGGTTTGTATAAGAAATGTGAAAATGGCTTTTCGTATGTCAATAGAACCAAGGAGAAACAAACATGGAACGCTTACAAACGGCTGTATTAGCAGCCTGTGCAATCAGTATGCTGACCGGCATATTACAGCTTTTACGTCCAAATGAAAAGTTTGATCGGCAGTTGCGTCTGTTTACCGCTGGTCTCATGTTGCTCAGCATCCTGACGCCGCTTTTGCAGGGCATTCAGACACTGACACCGGACTGGTCACTTTTAGAAGGTTCGTCTTCCTATGAAGGCAGTGATTTTGCCGAACAAGTCCGGCAGCAGACCGCCTCACAAGTGGAAAGCAATCTGGAGCAAACATTACAGGCAGAACTACAGGTACACGGCATAAATGTAGAATCTCTGTCGGTCACAGTACATATTTCAGCGGAAGACCGCATAGATATTAGTAGCGTGACCGTCATCAGTGATACACCGGCTGCTGCCAAGCAAGTTCTGCAGGCTTATCTGGGAGAGGAAGTGGAGATCATTGTGGAATCAAATCAAAGAGCAGCTGAAGAGTGAAAAGGCAGTCCGGATTATTATACTGCTGGGATTGCTGGGCATGCTCTGCATTCTGGTTTCCTCTTGTTTTTCCAAGTCGGAATCCAAAACAGAACAAACAGCAGAACCGCAGACAGAAGAAGCCGTTTTGTCTGCAACGTCCTATTGTAATGAACTGGAGGAAAAGCTGCAAACCATGCTTTCTTCGATGGAAGGAGTCGGGAACTGTGAGGTGATGATTACGCTTCGCAGTACCGCTTCCTACCAGTATGCACAGGATGAGAGCCGTTCCGATTCTGCGGAACGAACGGAACAGCAGCAGGAATATGTCCTAATTGGAAATGGCGAAACGGAACATGCACTGATTAAGTCAATTGTGCATCCAGAGGTGCAGGGAGTTGTGATTGTTTGTGACGGCGGAGAAAACAGTGTGGTACGGGAACAGGTGTATGAAGTGGCAGCAGCTGCTTTACAAATAAAGAACAGTCAAATTTATGTTGCAAAGCGGCGGTAGAGTTGCCGAATGCAAATGGATGCAGAGAAAGGAAGGTATTTCATATGAAAAAGCCGACATTTATCATTGGAAAAAAACAGGTGATTCTCTCTTGTCTGACCTTAATGCTGGCAGTTGCTGTGTATGTGAATTATAGCATGTCAAAAGAGGATGCCAATCTGGTCAATACCGCCGAAAACGGCGTGCATACTTACGGAGAGACAGAGTTTGTCAATGCAGGCACCGCAGCGGAAGAAGCCACCACTGCTGCAGAAGAGAATGCGGAAGGAGAACAAGCCGAACCAGAAGCAGAAAATGGAACTGCTGCATCGTTTCAGCCGGACACCGAGGCAGGAGCTGCTGCCATGGAGGAGATGAATGCAGAAGATTATTTTGCACAGGCAAGATTAGAACGGACTTCCAGTCGAGATGAAGCAGTTGCAACGCTGCAATCCATTATGGGTGGCGGTGACCGGACAGAGGATGAACTGGTGACAGATGCCATTGCAGCAGTGGAGACCTCGAAATTGATTGAAAGTGAAAGCAATATTGAATCCTTAATCAAATCACAAGGCTATTCAGACTGTATTGTCTATCTGGATGGAGACAGTGCAAAGGTTGTCGTAAAGACAGAGGGACTGGACAGTGCACAGGCAGCTGCAATCAAAGATGTAATTTTAGGGGAGGTGACATTGCCAGCAGAGAATATTCGTATTTTTGAGGTGAAGTAATCGATTGAATGCATTTTGAGAAAAGTAGAATGTGAAATAAAAATCGAGTAGGAAGCTACCCATTAATTGAGAAGCCGACCTCTCACACCAC
>JAEDGE010000063.1 GCA_016297675.1 Oscillospiraceae bacterium | reverse complement strand
TATCAGAAACGTTAGAAACCATTCCAATAGCAGAAACAACAGTTGTGACGACAGCTGTGCTGGACGAAGCAGAAACAGTGCAAACAACCGTTCCCGTAACACAGGCGGTTGCGGAACAGATTACGAGTGCATATACATGCACAACAGCAGAGACCGATATCATGTTGGTAGAAGCATTACTTTCCGAAATGACGTTGGAAGAAAAAGTTTGTCAAATGTTTATCGTTACGCCAGAGATGCTGACAGGTTATACTGGTTCTGTGACAGAAATGGGAACCTTGTCTCGGGAATCGTTTGATCAATATCCAGTTGGCGGTTTGATTTATTTTGCAGAGAATCTGGAAGATCCGCCACAGACATTAGAAATGTTGACTGCAATGCAGTCTTATGCACAAGAATCCAGTGGCGTTGGTGTTTTTCTGTCTGTGGATGAAGAGGGTGGAACGGTTGCCAGGGTTGCTGATCAGCTTGGTACGACGAAACTGCATGATATGGAATATTATGGAGAATGCAATGATCCTGATGAGGCATATGCGATCGGTTGTACGCTTGGTGCAGACTTGCGAAAATTTGGCTTTAATCTGGATTTTGCACCAGTTGCAGATGTTGCATTACATGCAGATAATGAGTTAGGAGATCGTATTTTCAGTAGTGATCCAGATGTTGTGGGAGATATGGTTACCGGTGTGGTATCGGGTTTACAGGGAATGGGTGTTTCTGCAACTTTAAAACATTTTCCGGGTTTAGGAGCAGGAGATGGCAACACGCACTATGATGACTTTGTATTGATTGACCGTTCTTTCTCGGAATTGTCTTCTGAGGAATTTGTAGCCTTTCAGGCAGGCATTGATGCTGGTGCGGATTTTGTTATGGTCGGACATCAAATTACAACGGCTGCTGGAGATCAGCTGCCCAGTGATTTATCTTATACAGTTGTTACTACATGGCTCAAAGAAACATTGGGCTTTACTGGAATTGCAATCACAGACGCACAGAATATGGCATCCATTACAGAAAACTACAGTCCCGCCAGTGCAGCAGTACAAGCCGTTTCAGCTGGTGTCGATATGATTCTCATGCCGTTAGATCTTTCCAATGCTGTAAATGGTATTTGTGAAGCAGTAGAAGCCGGAACCATTACAGAAGAGCGAATTGATGAGAGTGTGCGTAAGATTCTGACACAGAAAAGCGAAATGGGATTGCTGAAATATAAAGAGGAAGAAACAGAAACCACCACAACAACATAAATAGGAATTGTTAAAATTGTAAACAATCTATTTCTTATTAAGAATTGCTATTGACAACAAGCGGATAGTATGCTATACTATAAAAGCAGTCAGGAAACAGACTGTAGAAAAACGACACATGTTTTAAATTATAATATCAGGAGGAACATATCATGAAAAAGTTTGTATGTCAGGTTTGTGGTTACGTGTATGAAGGCGAAAGTGCACCGGAAGCATGTCCGATTTGCAAGGCACCGGCTGACAAGTTTGTGGAGCAAAAAGAGGACAAGTTGGAATGGGCTGATCAGCACTTTGTTGGCACTGCAAAGGGCGTAGATCCGGAAATCATAGAAGGTCTGCGGCAGAACTTTGAAGGCGAGTGTTCTGAAGTTGGTATGTATCTGGCAATGGCAAGAGTGGCACATCGGGAAGGTTATCCGGAAATTGGTCTGTACTGGGAAAAGGCTGCTTATGAAGAAGCAGAACACGCTGCAAAGTTTGCAGAACTGTTGGGCGAAGTCGTAACCGACTCTACTAAGAAGAATCTGGAAATGAGAGTTGCAGCAGAAAATGGCGCATGTGCTGGTAAGAAGGAGCTGGCAGCAAAGGCAAAGGCTCTGAATCTGGATGCCATTCATGATACCGTACACGAAATGGCAAAGGACGAGGCAAGACACGGTTGTGCATTTGAAGGCTTGCTGAAGCGGTACTTTGGAGAATAATGTTCAGTCGGAACATGATAAGATTTTATGAAGATAGCATTTAAAGCGAAGGTATTTGATTTTTTTGCTGCGAATGTTGTTGTTTGTAGGTTTTATTTTAAAACAAAACACGCACGGAAGCATCTGGCATTCCGTGCGTGTTGTTTTATGGTTATTTTTATGTGCCACTATTAGCTTTTCCGAAGTAAGAACTTAGTCAGTCCAACAATATCTAACAAATTAAATTCATCATCTGCATTCCAGTCATAAGTTTCTCCCGGATAGTTCGTATCAAAGTACATGAAAGCACGTTTCATTTGTACCAGATCAATGACATTCAATGTTCCATCATTGTTGACATCGCCCTTTATAACGGTTTCGGTTGGATTGGTTGGGTCGGTTGATTCTACGAGCGTTGCTGCGGGCAGAAGTACGATTTTATAAATCCGAGAGCTGGATGTACCGGTACCAACGCAGAAACTATTCAGCGTAGAAAGATCTCCCCATGCTTTCTTAATATCTGCATAGCTGAAGTATGCGATGCCCTTTTCTGTGTCAATGTCATAGGAAGCAACAGTTGTCCAGTTGCCCCAGCTTGCATCCATGAAATTGAGATCCGGTTTCATAATGTCACTGTACTGGACTGCAATTTCTACATTTTCATTCAGTTTGGAACCGCTGAGCATCTGAGCACTAAAATAAGCAGAATCATTTCCCTTGTCGTCTTTGAAAATACCGCCTTCTGCATTTTCATAAATGACTTCGATTGCTTCAGAAAGATCACTGTGCTTGTATTCTGGTAGGTGACTTTCACTGCCCCACTTAATGCTGGAATCATCCAGAACTGCCAGCATTGCATCAATCACTGGTTCTGAAACATCAAACCACTGTAAGCTGCTGCGGTTAAGATAGCCATGCCGTTCCGACTGATAGGAGTTGTCAATGGTATTGTTATCCCAGAGGAAACATGGAATGCCCAGTTTCTTTGCCCAAGTCAGATAGTAAGTTGCCCAATCTACTCTTGCTTCCGTATTGTTATAGTTAGAAGCGCTAAATTCACCGATGACAACAGGAATATCATTGTCGGTAAATGTGGACTGAATATCCTTGAAGACCTTGTCCAGTTCATTTTGATAGCTACTGTTAAATTCGTCATGTATTTGTGTATACGGTTCTGTGCTGTCGCCCATTGCAAAGTTATATGGGCAGTATGCATGAATGGAAACAGCAACATAGTCATCTTCTGGCAAATCCAGATAGCTATAAATAGAAGAATAGGCAGAAGCAGCATATCCCGGAATCATCAGCAAACGAGTATCCTTATAGGGCGAATCAATGTTACGAACGGTGGTCATGAAATCATTATTCAGCTTGTTGACTACTTCGTAGCAAGCCTCATTGCCATTCCATTCTACTTCATTGCCAGTAGTTGCTCTTGGTTCGTTCATGCCTTCAAAAATCAGGTGCTGGTCATAGTCTGCAAAATAAGTTGCAATCTGTGTCCACATCTGCTTCAGCTGCGGAGCCATTTCATCGTAAGCAGTTGCAAAGTCAGAACGGTTGATCCACTCTTCGTGGTGCAGGTTCAGAATGACATACATATCCTGCTGATATGCATAATCTACAACTTCTTTGACACGTGCCAGCCACCGTTCATCGATGGTATAAACAGGATTTCCAGCACTGTCGCTGGTCTTTGTAACATGACGGAACCAGCTGGTCGGAATCCGAACGCTGTCAAATCCCTTTGCCTTGATGGTATCCACCAGTTCTTGTGTGACTGCCGGATTGCCCCAAGACATTTCAAAACTGGTGATATTGTCATAATTGCCGTAGCCAGTGCTATCCAGGGAATTGCCGATGTTAAAACCGAGTCCCATCTCCTGTGTAATCTCATCTGCACTCAATACCGCAGCAGCAGATGATGGCATCATTGCAGCAAATGGAACGAGGCAGGCAACAGAAACTGTTGCAGCCAGCATACGTTTTAAGTTTTTGTTTCGCATAAAAGTCCTCCTTCTTTTTTTGATTTTGCATGACTCCTTATTACAAAATCATATAAAAACAAACCATTGATTGTCATGCTCCTGATACAAAAACAGGAACACTCTCTTATAGTATAAAAAAATTTTTTGCATTTGTCAATGCTTTTTATCACATCTGTTCAAATTTTATGGAAGAAATTTCGGATGTTTCAGAGCACAACGAAAAATCAAGGGTGGAAAATGCTGTTTTTTGTAATTTTCTCTGTACAATCAAAACAGAATATGCTATAATAAAAAACAGGCAGTTTATGAAATAAAAATGGAGGTTTTTTATGAATCGCATTCAAAAGGCGGTGCTTTATTTGGTGTGTGTGCCGCTGCTGGTTCAACAGGTCACCGTTTCAGTAGAAGCAGAGGAAACCAGTGTGGTGGAAATACCTTATGCTGCTTCTATGATAGGTGTGCATGGTAGTATTCACATTATACTACAGGGCAGCCGGAAAGTAAATGTAAATATTCAAAAGCAAACACAGGAAGGTTCTGATTTATATTATGATACGGTGTTAGACCCATCGCAGTCAGAAACAGATACAACAGAATATGTTTTTTATTTGGATTGCTGTGAATATAATCTTAGTACAGAATCCTATGTTTCCACTTATCAGTTGACGATTTCTGACCTAACCACAGAAGCAGCATCTTATCAAGAAAAGGCTGTCACCATTGTAGATCCTGGATTTTCAGAATCCATCCAGACCACCAATTACCATTATACCGTTACCATGTTAGAAGGAGAAACTGGCGGTGTGATTGCAACAGTACCGAAGAAAACAGTTGCGGATGGAGTTCAAACGGTAGAGAATCATATTACACTGCGGTATATAGCAGGGAATCAATTGGGCGATCCAGACGGTGATGGAAAAATAAGCGTAGAAGATGCGGTCATAGTTTTGACCTATTATGCAAAACGTTCTGCTGGCTTAGAAGCGGAAATTGATCTCTATGCGGCAGATGTAAATGGGGATGATGTGATTGGAGTGGAAGATGCGGTTGGCATTTTAACTTATTATGCGAAAGCGGCTGCCGGATTGTCACCGAGTTTTTGAACTTTTCAATAAAGCAGTCACTATTTGTTATATCATTAAAAGTAGGGGGTATTTTTTGTGGAGCGAAAACAAATAATTATTATCTTGGCAGGTGTTCTGGTTTGTATCATTATGCTTTTTACAGGGCTGTATTTTTCAGGACAGTTGCATTTTATTTCGCAGGATGCTGCGATACCAGCTGCGGTGGAACTGGACGAAAACGAAACTGCACAGACAGCAGCTGTTACAACCACCACTGCTGTCACAACAACTACGGTGACAACCACAACGGTAAAAACTTTTTCTGCGGCAGAAAAAGAAAAGCTACATGAAATCTATGCAGAAAATATTACGGTTGTTGGAGATTCCATTGCCTATGGATTCAATGCTTATGGTTATATTTCCGACGAACAGAATCTGGCACAGGGTTCTGTTGCTATCCGGAATATTCACGATTTTACCTTTTCGTATGATGGTGTAGAAATGGATATTTTAGAGGCACTTCAGGAAGCACAGCCAACATACATATATCTGTCTATGGGGATGAATGATGTCAATATGATCACCGCAGAAGAATACGGAAGTGCTTATCAAGAAGCCATCACATCCATTCAGGAAATTTGTCCGGACAGCAATCTCCTTGTAGCTGGAATCACGCCCATTGCAGCGGATTGTGACTTTACCGACAATGCAGAGATTCGAAAGTTTAATCATGTATTGGAACAGGTTGTGGCGGATTTTGATTCTCCCAATATTGTTTATTTTGATGCCTATTCGGTCATTGCTGATCTGGAAACAGAGGATATGCGGCCAGAATGCTCTGGCGGTGATGGTATTCATCTTTCCGGACAGAGTTACGAAGATTTATTAAATGCTGTATACGAAGTGATGGATACCATGCCGATGCCAGAATCGGTTATGAAGGCATTCGAGCAGGCAGATACAGAATCAGAAGAAGACCATACAACAGAAACGACAATGTCAGAGGTAGAATTTCAGCCGGAAGAAACGGAATCAGAATTTTAAAAAGCAATATAAAAAGGCAGTTTTGCAGCGAATCCTGTTATGTTCGCAGCAGAACTGCCTTTTTTCAATATGGTTTTTCGGAACAGAAAAATAGATTTGTTTTTCCTTGAAAAAGTGCTTGAAAAAAAAACAGGGCTATGCTATAATAAAAATAATGTCATGTAGAAAAAGAGAGGTTGCTATGCAGGAAACGACAAACTTGAAGAAGAATATGTCCGTGCAGGCGTGTGTCGAACAGGTGCAGAAAATTGTTGCAGTTTCTTACCCCTGTGCAAGAGCCTATGTACACAGCTTTGGATGCCAATTAAATGTATCGGACGGAGAAAAAATCAAAGGGTTGCTGCAATCTATGGGGTTTTCTCTGACGGAAACTCATGAAAATGCAGACTTGATTGTATTTAATACCTGTGCTGTACGAGAGAGTGCAGAAGACCGTGTCTATGGAATGCTGGGTGTGATCAAAAAATATAAAGAAATACATCCCCGTACAATTGTGATTTTAAGCGGCTGTATGGGTTCGGAAACGAAGACCCTGCAAAAAATACGGGCACACTATTCGTTTATTGACATTTTAATGGGGACTGCCTCCATTGGGGAACTGCCCCGACTGTTGGCAGCTTATTATGATACGAAAAAATTTGTATACGATATGGACAGTGCAGCGATGCCGTCCGAACAGATGCAGCAGGTGCGAACCAGTCCGTTCAAAGCATCTGTACCGATTATGTATGGTTGCAACAATTTCTGTACCTATTGCATCGTTCCCTATGTCAGAGGACGGGAACGCAGTCGGAAACCGGAAGTCATTTTGGAAGAAGTGCGAAAACTAATTTCGGACGGCTATAAGGAAATTATGCTGCTGGGGCAGAATGTCAATTCCTATGGAAAAGATCTGGAACAGACCGTTTCCTTTTCCGATCTACTGCGGCAGATCAATGAGATAGAAGGAGAATTTGTGATTCGATTTATGTCCTCTCATCCGAAGGATGCTACACCAGAATTGCTGGATACGATTCTTTCCTGTGAGAAAGTCGGAAAGCATTTGCATCTGCCGGTGCAGTGTGGCAGTGATGCCATTCTTTCTGCTATGAATCGGCGGTATACGGTGGCACAGTATTTGAAAATTGTAGATTATCTGCGGGAACGACAGCCAGATTTTTCTTTGTCCAGTGATTTGATTGTTGGATTTCCGAATGAATCAGAAGAAGATTTTCAGGGTACATTAGATTTGATACAGCGTGTGCAGTATGATAATTTGTATACATTTATCTATTCCAAACGCAGCGGTACAAAGGCGGCAGAGATGCCCGATGCCACAACAGATGCAGAAAAGCGTATACGAATGGAACGGTTGCTGACGCTGCAAAGAGAAATTGCCACAGAGCATTACCGCCGTTTTATCGGCAGAACGATGCGGGTGTTGGTAGAGGGTGACAGCAAACGTGGGGATGGTTGGCTGTTCGGCAAGAGCAGCGAAGCGATTATTGTAGAATTTATGGGGGATCGTTCCTTGATAGGAACATTTGTGACGGTGCTGATTACCGAGTCAAAAAACTGGGCGGTCAGCGGCAGATTGGTAGAGTATGAGAGAAAGGAAGCGTTACAGAGATGACAGTGGAGGAAGCAGTTCGCACACTGGGAAAGTGTATTCAAGCAGATGTTCGGTATCAGCGGTATCAGCAGGCAAAACAAAATAATGATGCAGATACGCAGTTACAGGAACAAATCGGTGAGTTCAATATGAAGCGGATGTCTTATCAAAAAAAGATGGACGAAGATCCAGAAGAAAATGCCGAAGCTTTGCAGGTGTTGGAAAAAGAATTGGATACGCTTTATACAATTATTTTGCAGAATCCCAATATGATTGCCTTTCAGAAGGCAAAGGAAGAAATGGATGCAATGACGAAACAGGTGGATGCCATCATCACCCTTTGCCTGCATGGAGAAGATCCAGATACTTGTTGTCCGGATTTGAGTCAGTGCGGCGGAAATTGTTCTGCCTGCGGCGGCTGTCATTGATTGAGGTGCATATGGAGATACAGAAAGAGAAACTCTCTCCGATGATGCAGCAGTACTTCACGTTGAAAGAGAAATATCCGGACTGCATTTTATTTTTCCGCCTGGGAGATTTTTATGAGATGTTTTTTGACGATGCTGTTCGGATTGCCAGAGAACTGGAGCTCACATTAACCGGAAGAGACTGTGGGTTAAAAGAACGGGCACCGATGTGTGGCATTCCGTATCACAGTGTGGATCTTTATCTAAAACGTCTGGTAGAGCGAGGTTATAAAATTGCAATCTGTGAACAGCTCACCGATCCGGCAACCACAAAAGGATTGGTGGAACGGGATGTCATCCGAATTGTGACACCGGGTACGCTGATTGAAAGCAATCTGCTGGAAGAGGGAGCAAACAATTATCTTTGTAGTCTGTATTTTCAGGAAGGCGGAGACTGTGGTCTTTGTTTTGCAGATTTGTCTACCGGTGACATCACAGCATTGTTGCCGGAACAGGAGAATCTGGAAACCAATGTCATGGATGCCCTTTCCCGTTATACGCCAGCAGAAATCATTATGAATGCAGATGCATTGCTGCTGAAGCATGTGATGGAATTTATCAAAGTGCGTTTGCAATGTGTGGTGACGATGCGGGATGCGGAATGCTTTTCCGCAGAGAAAAATCATGATTTCGTGTGTCAGCAGTTTCAGGTACCGGAATTGTCCTATTTGCAGCTGCCGGAGACCGGTTCAGAAACCGCAGCAGTTTACGGCATGATGGACTATATTAAGGAAACACAGAAGCAGCAGATTACTCGTTTTATTTCCCTGACTGTCAGTGACGATAATGCCTATCTGGGGCTGGATTTCAATGCAAGACGCAATCTCGAATTAACAGAAACCATTCGGGGCAAAGAACGAAAAGGTTCTCTGCTCTGGCTGCTGAATGCGGCAAAGACCTCCATGGGAAAACGAATGCTGAAGACGTGGATTGAACAGCCTTTGGTACAGCCAGTGAAAATTATGGCACGGCTGGATGCGGTAGAAGCGTTCGTGAAAAAGAGTGTTGTGCTGATGGAAGCCCGTTCTATTTTGGATCAAGTTTATGATCTGGAACGCCTGATGACCAGAGTGTTGTATAAGACGGCAACCCCGAGAGATCTGAAAGCGTTGGCAACCACAGCAAAACAAATTCCAGCACTGAAAGCAGAGCTCGAAAAAGTAGCAGACCGAAAGCTGATTGCAAAACTGCTGTCACAGATTTCTGATCTGCAAATGGTTTCCGATTTGGTAGACCGTGCAATTGTGGACAATCCGCCGGTTTCCGTAAAAGACGGCGGCGTGATTTGTACTGGCTTTCATCAGGATTTGGATTACCTGCGGGAAATCATGAACGGCGGCAACCAAATCATTGAAAGGATGGAGCAGGAAGAACGGGAACGCACAGGCATCAAGGGCTTGAAAATCGGCTTTAACCGCGTGTTCGGCTATTACATCGAAGTGACACGTTCTTATTATGATTTAGTGCCGGAACATTATGTCCGCAAGCAGACGCTTGCAAACTGTGAGCGGTTTATTACACCGGATTTGAAAAAGACAGAAAATGATATTCTCAGTGCAAAAGAAAAAGCACTGCGGTTGGAAGAATCTCTTTATGCTGAAGTGCGGGACTGTCTGGCAGCACAACTCAAAAGCGTACAGGAAACCGCTTCTGCTGTTGCACAGGTGGACGTATTGGCGGCGTTTGCAAATGTGGCAATTGAAAATCAGTATACCAAACCGGAAATTGCAATGGACGGTGTGATTCAGATTCGAGGCGGACGGCATCCGGTCGTAGAACGGATGCTGACGGATACCGTTTTTGTACCGAATGATACTTATCTGGATAACAAGGCAAACCGAATGCTGTTGATTACTGGTCCGAATATGGCAGGAAAGTCAACCTACATGCGACAGGTTGCATTGATTACACTAATGGCACAAATTGGTTCTTTTGTACCGGCAGATTATGCAAAAATTTCGGTTGTAGATAAGATTTTCACCCGTGTGGGAGCCTCGGATGACCTGACTGCCGGAGAAAGTACCTTTATGGTGGAAATGCATGAGGTATCAGACATTTTGAAATATGCCACACCAAATAGTCTCGTGATTCTGGATGAAGTGGGACGAGGCACTTCTACTTTTGATGGTGTGAGCATTGCCCGTTCTGTGGCAGAGTATATTTGCAGCAGTCGACAGCTTGGCTGCAAAACCTTATTTGCCACGCATTATCATGAATTGATCGATCTGGAAAACACATTGGACGGCGTGAAAAATTACAGTATTGCCGTGAAAAAACATGGTGACACCATTCGCTTTTTGCGAAAGATTGTACCAGGCGGTGTGGATGACAGCTATGGCATTGAGGTTGCAAAACTGGCAGGTTTGCCAGATAAAGTGGTAAAACGGGCAAGAACGCTGCTGCGGCAGATGGAGCAGCAGACGGTTGCACAGAAAAAGCAGCCGAAACAGTCGGAAATGCAGTACAGCTTTGCAGCTGTACAGGAAGAAAAAGCAGTACAGATGTTGAAGAAGACCAATTTACAGGAACTTTCGGATGCAGAATGCCGACAGGTACTGGAAGAGGTGACCAGTTTGCTGCAAACATAATCCGTTGTAGAAAGGAGAGCGGCTGTGTCAAAAATTGCAGTATTGAGCAAAGAAATTTCGGAGTTGATTGCAGCCGGAGAAGTAATCGAACGACCGGCTTCTGTCATCAAGGAAGTCGTGGAAAATGCGATTGATGCAGAGGCAAAACATATCACCGTGGAAATCAAGCATGGCGGTACGACTTACATGCGAGTTGCGGATGACGGCTGTGGTATTGCGGCAGAGGATGTATCTACAGCATTTCTGCGGCATGCCACCAGTAAGATTCATGAGAAACAGGATCTGGAGGCGATTTATACACTTGGATTTCGGGGAGAGGCATTGGCATCCATTGCAGCGGTTTCCAAAGTGACTTTGATAACGAAGCGAAGAGAAGATCCCTATGGAACGCATTATGAA
>JAEDGE010000253.1 GCA_016297675.1 Oscillospiraceae bacterium | reverse complement strand
CGAATTGGTCACATGACCCGGAAGTTGCAGCCGTTATGTCTGCAAAGGCAGAGAATATCAACGGTCTTTTTGAAGCAATGGCAATTCTTGACGTAGATTGCACAGAAGAAACGGGCGCAACCTATTACACAGAGGTGCCGGAGTGGAAGAAAAAGAAGAACTTCACAAAGAAAACAGAAATTGTCTGTTTCCCTAAAGTCGCACTGGGCGAAAGAAAATTCAATCTTTCAACACAGCTGGCAAGCAGTATTTCAACCGTAGACAATACAGAAAGCTACGGCGGCGGCACACCTTGCGAAAGTGCTTCAAACAAACCAATTCAAGCAGATAGAACAATTATTGCGGACGGTTCAGAAATTATCATGGACATTCAGCAGGCAAACTATCTGAATGAAAATGGCGTGGTCACAGCATTGAACTTTATTAGCGGCTTTACAAGCTGGGGAAATTATACGGCTTGCTATCCTGCAAATAACGACGTGACAGACTATTTCTATTGTATCAACCGTATGTTCAAATGGGTTGGCAAGACCCTTATTTTGACATACTGGAATTACATTGACAGAGGTATTAAGCGCCGCTTGATTGACGCAATCGTGCAGAGTATCAACGATTGGTTAAGCAGCTTGTCAACTGATGAAAAAATCATTGGTGGACGTGTCGAGTTCAACGAGAGCGAAAACAGTGCAACTGCATTGGCTGCGGGAATTGTACGTTTTCACATTTACATGACACCACCGTCACCAATGCAGAAAATGGACTTTGTGCTTGAATATGACTTGTCATATCTCACAGCACTTGTTGCATAGGAGGTGAAAAAGAATGGCTAAAGTTGACGAATTAGTAGTAAATTATGCGATTTACGAAGACGCCACAGAATATCTGGGTACAACAGAAGTGACATTGCCAGACTTGGAGTATATGTCAGAAGAGTTAAGCGGCGCAGGAATTGCCGGAACGGTTGAAGAAATTATAACTGGTCACTTAAATGCAATGACAACAACTTTCAATTTCCGCACTGTAACAGCGGCAGCAGTCAAGTTAATGGAACCGAGGGTACACAGAATTGACCTGCGTGTTGCACAGCAGCAAATGAACATGAGAACCAGCGAGAACGAAATCAACGCTGTTAAGCACATTATGAAAGTGAAGCCAAAGAAAACCGCACTGGGAAAGGTTGCGGCTGCTTCCACTGCTGATGTAAGCGGAGAATATGCAGTGTCATATTATGCAATGTATATGGGCGGCAATAAGGTTACAGAGATTGACCCACTGAACTTCATTTGCATTATCAATGGCAAAGATTATCTGGCAGAAGTCAGAAAAGCACTGGGCAAATAAAATAACACCAACAAAGCAGGAACCAGCGGGAATACCGCTGGTTTTTTCCTGCAATAAATCAAAGATATGGAGGAAAACAAAATGGCAGATACAACAAACAACACTGAAACAATGGAGCAGCAGGCAGCAGAGCAGGCGCAGGAAATGCAGGAAGCGCAGGCAAGCGGAGTGGTAAGCCTTGAAGACAAAAAGGCAGATAAAGAAGAAAGTCTGAACTATACACATACATTCAAGACCCCCAGAGAGATTGAGGGCAAGAAGTACACAAAGCTGACTTTCTATTTTGAAAAATTAACTGGTGAAGACATAGAAGCCGTAGAAGCTGAATTGCAGGACCAGAACAAATATGTTTTATCCCCGGAAATTTCTTCTGCTTTCCAGTGTATTCTTGCGGCAAAGGCTGCGGGAATTGCTTCTGATGAAATCAGACGTCTTCCGGTTGCTGATTACATGAAAATTAAGAACAAAGCAAGGGATTTTTTAATAGCTGCGGGCTATTAAGAGTTAAGAACCCCGCAAAGTTCATAAGAAAGCAGATATATAAAATGTCAAGGGCTTCACATACGCCCGTCCCGTTCTGGCTGCAAATGCCCATACGCAGACTTTTTAACTGGATTGAAACAGTAAATGAGGTTGAAGAGGAAGAAGCAAAAGAGCGTCAGCAGAACAACAATGCGTAGGGAGGTGAAACAGCTTGGCAGGGTCACAAAAGGAATTTGAACTGCTTTTTAAGCTGAAAGCGTCGCTGGGTGGCAGCTTCAACAGCACCTTTAAGAACGCAATAAACACGAATAACCAGTTACGGGACAGCTTAAAAAATGTCAATTCCTTGCAGTCAAAGATTGACGGCTACACAAAGCAGTCTGCCGCTATTGATAAAAACAAAGAACGGCTGGCACAGCTGAACGCTGAACATGACAGATTGCAGCAGGAATT